>CAVFQD010000001.1:0-86079 GCA_963624605.1 Eshraghiella crossota
AACGCAGGTTGAACGGTGATTTTTAACAAAATATTTGTTGCCTGAAAGGCTATGGTGATTAGTATGAGAAGTATCATTGATATAGTCGAGCTCTCAACGGACGAGTTGGACGAGCTTATCGGGACTGCTTTGGATATAATCGAAAATCCCGAAAAATACCAAAGCGTCTGTAAAGGCAAAAAACTTGCCACACTTTTCTTCGAGCCGTCCACAAGGACAAGAATGAGCTTTGAGGCGGCAATGTATGAATTGGGCGGAAATGTAATTTCAATGACCGACGCGGCGTCGTCCTCGGCTTCCAAGGGCGAGAGCGTTTCCGACACGGCAAAGGTTGTAAGCTGTTATGCGGACATAATCGCAATGCGCCACCCGAAAGAGGGTGCGGCTTATGTTGCGGCAAAGGCGGCGTCAATTCCCGTTATCAACGCAGGCGACGGCGGACATTGCCATCCGACGCAGACACTTGCCGATTTACTTACAATTTACCGTGAAAAGGGCAGGTTTGACAATTTGACGGTCGGTCTTTGCGGCGACCTCAAATTCGGCAGGACGGTTCATTCGCTTATAAACGCTCTTTCAAGATACAACGAAATTAAGTTTGTGCTCATATCCCCCGAGGAATTGAAGCTCCCGAGCTATGTTAAGCGAGATTCCATAAAAAACAAGAACATTCCCTATGTTCAGACCACAGACCTTGAAAGCGTAATGCCCGAGCTCGACATACTCTATATGACGAGGGTGCAAAGGGAGAGATTTTTCAACGAGGAGGATTATCTCCGCTTGAAAGACAGCTATATTCTCACTCCGGACAAGCTCAAAAATGCAAAGCAGGACCTTACGATTATGCACCCGCTGCCGAGGGTAAACGAAATCAGCGTTGCCATAGACGACGACCCGAGAGCTTGTTATTTCAAGCAGGTGTTAAACGGTAAATATATGCGTATGGCACTTATACTCAAGCTTTTAAAGGAGGCGGGCACAATATGAATATAGCACCTATTCAGAACGGCGTTGTAATCGACCATATTGAGGCAGGCAGGGCAATGCAGCTGTATAAATTACTCAACCTGGGAAGCCTTGACGCTTCGGTTGCGCTCATAAAAAATGTTCCGAGCAAAAAGATGGGTAAAAAGGATATAATCAAAATCGACGCCGATATTGAGCTTGATTTTGATGTTATCGGTTTTGTTGACCCGAGCGCAACGGTTGACATTATCAGAAACGGCGTGCTTGTCGAAAAAAAGAGCATAGCTCTTCCCGAAAAGCTGACGAATGTCATTTTCTGCAAAAATCCCCGTTGCATCACATCGGTTGAGCAGGAAATAGACCATATCTTCAAGCTTTCCGACCCAGAAAAAAAGGAATACCGCTGCATTTACTGCGAAACAAAGTATTCAAACTGAATAATGCTTGACAGGTATTCTATAATATATTTGAGGTGTTAATATGTATAAAAATATAGACAAGAAAACAAAGCTTGTTCTGTCCGAGCAGGTTGACTATCAGCAGGGACAGGTTGTTTCAAAAACGCTTGTCCAGAACGACGCTGTAAGCGTTACGATTTTTTCATTCGACAAGGGCGAAGAAATTTCAACCCACGCTTCGGGCGGCGATGCAATGGTAACCGTGCTTGAAGGTACGGGCAGATTTACGGTAGGCGGAGATGTTTACATCTTGAACGAGGGCGAAACGATAATTATGCCGAAGGATGTTCCTCACGCAGTGTTCGGCGAAGAAAAATTCAAAATGCTTTTGGTGGTTTCGTTCTGATAAAAGCAAAATTAAGGCGGTATGAATTTCAATTCATACCGCCTTTGTTGTATTCCGGCTTATCCCACAAGCCATTTGTATTTTTCCACGCTGTAAAGCGGAACGAGGGGGAGAATAATCGGCGTTTTTTTCACATACGCCCGATATTCGGGGTCGTTTCCGTAGTTTCTGTTCTGACGAATTTCAAGTCGTCTTGCTCCGCCGAACATAATATATACTATGCAAAGATAGCCTATTACCGAGGCACCCCACTCGACAACTCCCGTATATACATTGATACCCGAAACAAACACGCCGGTCCAGAAAACGATCTCGCCGAAGTAGTTGGGGCATCTCACAATTTTGAAAAGTCCGTTTGAACAGAAACGGTTGGGGTTGGCTTTTTTAGCCTTTGATTTCTGGAAGTCGGCGGTCGACTCGATTATAATTCCGAGTGACATAACAACCGCTCCCGCAATCGCAAAGCCGTCCGTACCCCTGTTTTCTTTAAGCCTGAAAAATACGGGCGAGGTTTGCAGGGTGTAGAGAAAGCCGCAGCTTATCCACATAAAGAATTTTGCGATAAATTTCATATCCGAGCCGTCTTTAATCTCTTTTTTCATCGCCTTGTTGTAAGCGGCACTTTTGAGCTCTCTTTTGAGAAGGTAACCGCTGAGCCTGCAGCCGTAGACAACAAACAGCAGAGCACATATTACCGTGGCGGTGCTCAAAGAGTGTCGGTACAGTATCAAAAGCGTAACGCCGATACCCGCAACCGCAAAGCCGTAGCCGAGAGATATGAAATAAACATATTTGTAAAACCCGATTGAGCAGACAAGCAGTGCAACAGCAAGTAAAATAAGATAATTCATAATAATCACCATAGCCTTTCGTATTTTATTAAAAATCACCGGCTTAACCTGCGATGTCTGAACAGGTGTAACGGTGATTTCTGCTATCTTAAAATTATGCCAAAGGAAAGCTTTGCCTTCTTAGCCCATTTATTATACACCTCATTTACCTTTCTTTCAAGGCGCAGAGGCTTATATTTTCTGTTATGGACTGTTCTTGATAAAGTGCATATTCACAGATGAATACGCACGATTATTTATGCGAATTGTCATATGCTTTGCGGATATCCTTTGGAAGCCCTTCCGGAATTAAAGCTTTTGCGTTGTCTTCACTGCCGTCTTCCATGGCCTGCGTGTAATACCAGCACTTGAACTTGAGCATATCCAGCGTTTTATGCAACTGCCGGATTTCTGCTTCGACACGTTCTTTTTGTTTATGAATGAGCTCAAAACGATTGGAATAAGTGGCGGAACCTTCTGCGCACCACGCCATAAAAAGTTTGATGTCTTTGATTTCAAGACCCGATTTTTTCAAACACTCGATCACTCTGAGCGCTTCAATTTCATTGTCGCTGAATTTGCGAATGCCGGATTCTCGTGCAAGCTGTGGGAAAAGTCCCTGTTTATCGTAATATCGAAGCGTAGAAATGGGCAAACCAAACATTTCCGATACCTGTCCTATTGTATACATATGTTACCTCCGAAATTATTTTCAAAAATGTCTTGACCTAAAGTTAGGTTTATGGATTATTATAAGTATAGCACATGAAAAGGTGTTATTCAAGATGTGAGAATAAGGAGGAAATGTAATGAAATTTGAAAACAAGGATGCTTTTGAGCAGCACAATATGTTCGGAACAGGAACAGCAAATACAGCATATGCCAAGTACTTTATCGGTGATTCATTCCTGAATCCGCTTACAGACCCGAAAGGCGGATTGTTTGCCGCCAATGTGACCTTTGCGCCGGGATGCCGCAACAACTGGCATATTCATCATGCAAAAAGCGGCGGCGGTCAGTTGCTTATCTGTACTGCCGGAGAGGGCTGGTATCAGGAGGAAGGAAAGGACGCCGTCAGTTTGCAGGAAGGAAGCGTTGTGATGATTCCTGCGGGTGTCAAGCACTGGCACGGAGCAAAGCAGGACAGCTGGTTTTCTCATATCGCAGTTGAAGTACCGGGCGAAGAGTGCGGTAACGAGTGGTGTGAACCGATAAGCGATGAGCAGTATAGGAAATTAAAATAAAAAACGGAACGGAGGATGGATTATCATGGCGAAAATAGTTCAAACAGCAGGAAGAGACGCACTTGGAGAGTTTGCTCCGGAGTTTGCACATTTCAATGATGACGTTCTTTTCGGAGAGAACTGGAACAATGAGGATATTGACCTAAAAACACGAAGCATCATTACAGTGGTTGCGTTGACGGCACAGGGAATCACAGATTCTTCTTTGAAGTATCATCTTCAGAATGCGAAGAATCACGGCGTTACGAAGAAAGAAATCGCAGCCATCGTCACACATGTGGCGTTTTATGCAGGATGGCCGAAGGCGTGGGCTGTGTTTAATCTCGCAAAAGAAGTATGGACGGAGGAATAAGATATGTTTTGTGAAATAAAAAAACTTAGCAATGAGGTGGAAATTCCGGTACTGGCTCTCGGTACATGGCTTGTGGATGATAATAAGGTGACACAGGCTGTAAAAGCGGCTGTGCAGATAGGATACCGTCATATAGACACGGCGCAGGCTTATGGAAATGAGCGTGGTGTGGGCGAAGGAATCCGAACCTGCGGTGTGCCGAGAGAGCAGATTTTTGTTACATCAAAGGTTGCCGCAGAACATAAGACTTATGAGGCGGCAGCGGCAAGCATTGACAAGACTCTTGCCAATATGGGACTTGATTATATTGATATGATGATTATTCACAGCCCGCAACCATGGGATAAGGTAAATCAGAGCGAGGATCGCTATGTGGAAGGCAACCGTGCGGCATGGAGAGCGCTTGAGGATGCGTACAAGGCAGGAAAGCTTCGTGCCATCGGTGTATCCAATTTCCTACAAGAGGATATTGAAAGCCTGTGGGAAACGGCAGAAATTAAGCCTATGGTGAATCAGGTGCTTTGCCATATTTCCAATTCGCCTTTGGAATTGATTGATTATTGCCGGAAGAAGGGCATCGTGACGGAGGCATATTCTCCGGTCGCCCACGGTGAGGCACTTAAAAATAAGGCAATCGCAGATATGGCTGAAAAGTACGGCGTTACAATTTCGCAGCTGTGTATACGTTTTGATATTCAGCTTGGAATGATTGTTCTGCCAAAGGCAGCAAATCCGGAGCATATGAAGGAAAATGCGTCTGTTGATTTTGTAATTTCAGATGAGGACATGGAAGCTCTAAAGCATCTGGAAAGGATCAAGGACTATGGCAAACATAGCTTCTTTCCTGTGTTCGGAGGTAAATTATAAACGAAATTTACAAAGCTTGGGAATACCGATATTATAATTTCGAAGTTATGTGTAGGCTGTATGAGTTTTGAATATACCGTGTTCAGTGAAACACTGCAAAAATCGCAAAGATGTTGCAAGAAGAAGTCAGTAGTGATATCATCAGTATGAATACGGTGAAATAAACACTCGCAAAGCTATGAAAGGATATGAGAAATTATGATAAAAATACTTTTCGTATGCCACGGTAACATATGTCGCAGTCCGATGGCAGAGTTCATATTGAAAGATATGGTCGGGAAAAAAGGCTTACAGGAGGAGTTCGTTATCGCTTCAAGTGCCACAAGCGCGGAGGAAATATGGGGCAATACGGGTAATCCCGTATATCCGCCTGCAAAAGCAGAGCTTGCAAAGCACGGAATTTCCTGCGAGGGAAAACGGGCGGTACAGCTTAAAAAGTCCGATTATGAAAAGTACGATTATATAATTGCCATGGACAATAACAACATCCGCAATATTTTTTCGATAATCGGAACCGATCCCGACAAAAAGGTATATAAGCTGCTTGAATTTGTGCATTCGGACCGCGATGTGGCAGACCCGTGGTACACGGGTAAATTCGATATTACATACCGTGATATTTACGAGGGCTGTGAGGCTCTTTTGAATAAGCTTTTATAAAGGAAAACGCCATACGGCTTTGGGAACTCAGCTGTATGGCGTGATTTTATTTTCTTTTCTTAAATAACAGGGCAAACATTATGCCGAGTATCAGTACCGCAATGCAAATTGCAAGATAAATATAGCTTTCCGGCGAAGTAAAAGACGATTGTGCGCCTTCGTCCGTGTTGCTTTGAGCTTCGTTGTCGGGCATTTCGGGTTTATCGGAATTTCCGTCCGCACCGCTGTCGCTTTGTCGATTGCCCTGCTGTCCGTTCGGTTGACCGTTCTGCTTTACTCCCTGCGGCGATGAGCTGTTTTCGTTGGTTCCGTCGGGAGGCGTGGGTCTGCTGTCGGCACTGCTTTGAGTATCGGAAGAGCTCGGCTTTTCCGGCGGAGAGCCTTCACTGCCGTTTGCAGAATTCGGCATATTGCCGTCCTGTGCAGACTGTCCGCCTCCCGGTTCCGAATTTGAGTTGTTCATGCTTCCCATATCGCTTATCTTCAAATCGCCTGCGTAAATAAGCGTGTCGGCACTTTGGGTATCGGAGGTCGAGCCTATTGTGCCGCTTAACTGACCGCTTATGCTCTCTGCTCTCAAAATACAGAACTCCTTGAGCGTTTGCGCTCCCGTTTGAAACTGCTCGTATGTGCAGAACTTTGTCGGGTCCTTTTCAACATACGGGGAAATCATTGAAATTACGCTGTCAATCATATTTTCAAAGTATCCGCTGTCAAAGTATTCGCTTATAAATTCGCTGAGCACTTCGTGATACTGTTCGGTATATTCTTCGCTTGCGAATATCCATGCGAGCATAGGTCTGTCCTCGATGCTTCCGCCCGAAACAGGCGTATCAATCGGATAGTTTACAAGCGAAGCGGCGTCGCCCGAGGACTGAAAACCGCCGAAAGCGAGGTTGTAATCCCACGGAATCATTTGCATTTGTCCGTCATTCTCGTACAGATAATAATTGTGTATCATCGAGCCGGTGTAGCTGTCAAAATTGAGAACAAAATTGTGCACGGCAAAATAGCTTATAACCTCCGACACATTAACGGCGCTTTCAGTGTTTTCGCCTGATGACAGCGTTTTAAGTGAGGAAATGAGGCGGTCTTTGTCGTCATCTGTTATGTCGGTCTTGGCATTATCAAATATATTTTGATAGCTGTCGTAATCGTCGTCGATATATTTTAACAGCACATCATCGCTTGCGTTCATATTTCCGCCGCCGTTTTGTCCGTTACCGTCAGCTTTGTTGTCGGGCGGATTGCCGTCGGCAGTAAAATCGCCATCTGGCATTTCGGGCGGAGAATTCGCTTGCGTACTGTTTGAAGACTGCTGTGACGGTGCGGCACTTTCATTTGCTTCGGGAGAAAAATCATCCTGTTCAAAGTCTTTTCCGTTGCCTTTGCCGCCGCCCATACTCATACTGTCGGGCTTGTAGAGCTCACCGTAGCTTTTGCCGTAATTTCTTTGCAGGAACGACTCCTCTATGCCCTCAACCGCAAGGTACAGACCCCAATCCTCGCCGTTTACGGTTATATATACATAGCTGCAAAGCGGCGAAGCAACGCCTGCAAAATTCATCATTTGATATACGAGAAAATCCTTCATATAGGTGTTGTCCTGTATGATGTTGTTAAGGCAGAGCTTGTCAAGCCCGTAATAGGTCTTTGAGCTGTCGTAATGGTCAAACTCTATCTTAAAGCTGTATCTGTTGTTGCCGTATGACGCAACCTGCGTTAAAGATGTGTTACCCTTGCCTCTGATTGCGACATTCTTGTACGCTTCGTTGTCAATTACCACTGTGCAGGTGTAGTATTCCTCACTTGTACAGTTCGATATAAAGTCGTCCCAATCGTCCATAATTATATTTACCGTGTGAACATACGAGGTGTCAAACAGCTTTTCCTCATAGCCCATAACGCTTGACGCCTTTTTGATGCCGAGGCTTTCTCCGTTTATGAACAGCACCGTAATTATGATAGTCAGCGCAAGCACAACGCAGCAGATTTTATCAAAGTTCTTATGCGTTGACATAAGTGCCTCCTTATCCTGCGTATTCGCCGTTGTAGCTTACGAGTACCGCATTCGACACGCCTGAAATTTCGCTGAGCCTGTTTATAAAATCGGTATTGTCGTCCTTGAGCCTTATTTCAAGGTTCAGGTCAATTCTTCCGTTTTGAACGCTCTTGCTCTTTACGACATATTTTTTAACATTGCTTTTCAAAAATTCCGTAGCCTCTTTTTCTGCTTCGTTTCCCTCGCAGGAAAGAACGACAATGTACGGATTGAAATGCGATTTTCTGTTTACGAACACGATAAGGATAACGCCGATTATCACGCTGCCGATGACCGCAAGCGGTATCATACCTGCCGCAAGTACTATGCCCACGGCGATAGACCAAAACAGGAAAGCGATGTCAAGCGGTTCTTTTATCGCCGTTCTGAAACGGACAATCGACAGTGCGCCGACCATACCGAGTGAAAGAACGACGTTTGATGTAACCGCCAGAATTACGAGCGTGGTTATTACCGTGAGCGCAACAAGCGTTGTGCCGAAGCTTGACGAATACATCACGCCCTGATAGGTTTTTTTATAAACAAAGAAAATGAAAAGTCCTATACCGAACGCAAGCGCAAGGGCAATTACCATATCGAGTATGCTCACGCTTGTAATGTTCTCTAAAAAGCTTGATTTGAAAATATCGTTGAAAGTCATAATGTTACTCCTTTATCAGCCGTAAATTCTGCAAACGGCATATTTTGAAAATGCGCCCGACATACGCTCGGGCAGGGAAACGGCGTCTCTTACCGCGTCGGGAAGAAATTCATCCCATTTTACCTCTAAAATTATACTCTGCGTTCCCGTGTCAACCGTCTTGAAATCGGGCGAAAAAATATCGGTTCTGTCAAGTCCCGTTTTAATTCCGTAATCAAGCGTTACCCGAACATTGCCCGCAGGGAACACGAACGGCTCCCTTGTGTAATCGACAACAGTTTTCGGGCGCAGACCCTCTGACAGGATTTTGGTGTAAAACTCCGTTATAAGCGGTTCTTCGGCGTTTTTCATCCAATTATAACTGCCTTTAAGGATAAGCTCTGTCTGTTCTTCGGTTATCGGTGCGGACTGCTTTTTGCAAAGACCGTTTATCTTGCTCTTTTTTTCAAACCGCATAAAGCCCGTGTCGCCGTTATAGCAGCGGATACGGAATTTTTCACGAATATTTACGCCGTCGATTTTTTCCCGTAACGCTTTGTCGGCAAGGTTGTCAAAATACAGACTTCTGATGTAATATCTGCCGTCAACCGTATGAGGGTCGGGGTACATAACCGCAGAGAGCCGTTGCCGCAGTGCGAGCATATCACCGTAGGAAATTTCATGCTTTACCTCGTGTCGGTAGTCCATAGACTTGCTCCTTTCTCTTTTTCTGCCGCTATTTTATAAAACGAAGATTGAAAAATAATTGAAAAAGGCAAAAAATATCCCGTATCCGATAATTAAGTCGGATACGGGTAAATGTATTTTATTTTCCTGCAAGAGTTCGGTCGTTGTTCGGAAGAAGCGTAACCTCTCCGTTCTCACGGGTTTTGTTCATATCGATAAGCCGTTGGTTTGACGAGCCTCTGAACTGCAAGGTCAGATCCTTTAATTCGTCAATATACTTTCCGTCAACAAGCACATCGATAAGCGACAGCATTTCGTCCGTGACTTCACATCTCGGGTGCGAGCCGTCGGTTTTAAGCATATCATAGGTGAAGCCTGTAAAGCACCAGATGTTCTTTTGCGGATAGGTCTTGCGCACCTTTTGCAGAAACGGTACCAATGCTCGCTGATTTTGCGGCTCCATAGGCTCTCCGCCGAGCAGAGTCAGACCGCTTATGTAATCGGGTTTGAGCATTGCAAGGAGCTTTTCTTCCGTTTGCTCGGTAAAGGGCTCGCCGAAGGAAAAATCCCAGGTCTGCGGCTGAAAGCAGTTTTCGCAACGGTTCGTGCAGCCCGAAACGAATAGCGTTATACGCACGCCTGTTCCGTTTGCAATATCGCAGTCTTTAATTGTGCTGTAATACATAAGGTCTCCTTATAAGTGAAGCACTCTGTCGCGGATTTCCTGCGTTCTGCCCTGATTCCAGAACTGAGTGCCGATATAACCGCAGGTGCGCCTTGCGACATTCATCTTGTCCTGGTCGGTGTTGCCGCAGTTGGGGCATTTCCAAATAAGCTTGCCCTCTTCCTCGACAATCTCAATCTCGCCGTCCCAACCGCATTCCTGACAGTAGTCGCTCTTGGTGTTGAGCTCGGCATAGATAATGTTGTCATAAATAAATTTCATAACCGAAAGCACGGCGTCAATATTGTCCTGCATATCGGGCACCTCGACATAGCTTATTGCACCGCCGGGTGACAACTGCTGGAACTGAGATTCAAATTTCAGCTTATCAAAAGCGGAGATGTTCTCCGAAACATGGACATGATAGCTGTTTGTGATATATCCCTTGTCCGTGATACCCTCAATTATGCCGAAACGGCGCTGAAGGCATTTTGCGAACTTGTAGGTTGTCGATTCAAGCGGGGTGCCGTAGAGCGAATAGTCAATGTTCTCCGCTTTTTTCCACTCGGTGCACTTGTCGTTCATCTTCTGCATAACAGAGAGAGCGAACGGGGTAGCCTCGGGGTCGGTGTGGCTCTTGCCGGTCATATATTTAACGCACTCGTAAAGTCCTGCATAGCCGAGTGAAATCGTTGAATATCCGTTGAAAAGGAGCTTGTCGATTGTCTCGCCCTTTTTAAGGCGTGCCAACGCACCGTACTGCCAAAGAATCGGAGCGACATCCGACGGCGTACCGAGAAGTCTCTCGTGTCTGCAACGCAGTGCTCTGTGACAGAGCTCAAGTCTTTCGTCAAATATGCTCCAGAACTTTTCCGTGTTGCCGCCCGAGGAGAGCGCAACATCGGGGAGATTTATTGTAACAACGCCCTGATTAAATCTGCCGTAGTATTTGTGCTTGCCGGGTTCGTAATTGCCTGCGTTTGCAATATTGCCGATGCCGTTGTCGGTGAATCTGTCGGGAGTTAAAAAGCTGCGGCAGCCCATACAGGTGTAAACATCTCCCTTTAATTCAAGCATCTTCTTTTCGGAAATGTAGTCGGGAACCATTCTCTTTGCCGTACATTCAGCCGCAAGCTTTGTAAGGTACCAATATTTTGAGCCCTCAGTGATGTTGTCCTCCTCGAGGGTGTAGATGAGCTTCGGGAAAGCGGGGGTTACATAAACTCCCTTTTCGTTCTTGACGCCCAAAATTCTCTGCTTGAGCATTTCTTCTATAATAAGCGCAAGGTCAGCCTTTTCCTGCTCGTTTTTAGCCTCGTTAAGATACATAAATACAGTTATGAAAGGAGCCTGTCCGTTTGTTGTGAGAAGCGTAACAACCTGATACTGAATTGTCTGTACGCCCCGTCTTATTTCATCGCGAACTCTGAGCTCTACAAGCTCGTTAAGCTTTTCCTCGCTTGTATCAATATCGAGAGCCGACATTTCGCCCTCTACGATTTTACGGAATTTCTTACGGCTTACATCGACGAACGGAGCTAAATGTGTAAGCGTTATTGACTGACCGCCGTACTGGTTTGAAGCAACCTGTGCGATTATCTGCGTAGCGATATTGCAAGCGGTCGAAAAGCTGTGCGGACGCTCGATAAGCGTGCCCGTTATAACGGTGCCGTTCTGAAGCATATCTTCAAGGTTTACAAGATCACAGTTGTGCATATGCTGTGCAAAATAATCTGCGTCATGGAAATGAATTATGCCCTGATTGTGAGCGTCAACGATTTCCTGCGGCAAAAGGATACGCTCTGTAAGGTCTTTTGAGACCTCACCCGCCATATAGTCTCTCTGTGTGGAGTTGACGATCGGGTTTTTGTTTGAGTTCTCCTGCTTAGCCTCCTCGTTGTTACACTCGATAAGGCTCATAATTTTCTCATCGGTAGTGTTTGCCTGTCTGACAAGGCTTCTTGTATAACGGTAGGTAATGTAGCTTTTGGCAACCTCGTATGCGCCGTGAGCCATAATCTGATACTCTACCATATCCTGAATTTCCTCGACCGATGGGGAACGGTTCATTTTAACGCACGAAAATTCAACGCTCTCCGCAATCCTCTCAATCTGGGTTGCGGTCATACGCTCGTCTTCGTTTACGCTTTCGTTTGCCTTTGTTATGGCTGCGGCGATTTTGTCAATGTCAAAAATAACCTCCGCACCGTTACGCTTTAATACTTTCATCCTTCCCACTCCTTCATTATCTTGTATATCTCTAACTGAAAAATGTTCATGTTGCGCGATTTGAATAGATTATATCACACTATATATAGTTTTTCAATAGCTATTTTTCGATTTTTTTACCTAAATATAGTGCTTTCCTCGCTAAAGCACGCAATATCGGTCTGCGCGGGGCGTTTTTGCGCCGCATTTTTTTAGAAATTAAAAAATGAAGCTTGAAAAAAACTTCTTATTCTATCGCTATGACGGCGATTACGGTTGCAACGCTGTTTGTGATTAAAGAATGTTGCAAAGGACAAGGGCACTGTAAAGGCGGAAAAACAGATAAATAAAGGAACAATAAAAGCGAGCCGAGGCTCGCTTTCTGTTGAGCTTATTCTCTTTTTATCTGTATTCCTTGAGCTTTTCAAGCAGTTCGTTTTCCTTAAAATATTCGGTAAGACAGCCTACGCCAGTAACGCATTTTCCGCCCGTGAGATTGCCGAGGGTTATGCAGTCTTTGAAAGAATAATCATAAAAAAGTCCATACATAAGCCCCGCAAGGAAAGCGTCGCCCGCGCCGGTCGAATCCACTCTGACAAATTCGTCAATGCTCGGCACTGTGAATATTTCGCCGTTTTCCATACCCATACAGCCGTCTTTATCAAGCTTTACAATCGGCTTTTCAAAGTATTGGGAAAGGAATTTAATCGCCTCTCTCGGGTCGTTCTTACCTGTAATTTTTGCCGCTTCTTTTTGGTTCGGTGTGTAGTAGTCGGCAAGCTCGATATAATCCCTGTACATCTCAAAGTTCATATCGTCCGAATATCCCGTGTCGAGCACAAGCAGCGTACCCTCTTCCTTGAGCTTTCTATATACCTCAAGACAGCCGTTTTGTATTTCGACTATTTTTGCGCCCGTGCTTGATTTGTATATTCTTTCAAGCTCATAATCGTTGTATTCAGGCTCGGGACCGTAGGTTACAAAGGTTCTGTCCTCGGGCGTTATCATAGCCGAGGTTATGTTGAGCGGCAAACTGCCGTTACCTGTGTAAAGGTTTTCAACTTGACAGCCGTTTTTTGTGAATTCACTCATACAAAAAGCGGAGAACATATCATCCGACAGCCAAGTAGATATTTTTGTCGGTATGCCGAGCCTCGCAATGTTTATCATGGTGCCGGGTACGCCGCCTCCGAGCTTTAAGGCAAAGCCCTCGGAGTATAATTCCTCTCCGACATCGGGAAGCCTTGCGAGCCCCGCATATAAAATGTCCGTGTTTGTTTTTCCGTTTCCTGCAATAAATGACATCAGTTTTCCTCACATTCGTTTTTTAAGAAAAGCTCCGAGAGAACGGCTTTTGCATCAGCCGCCGAAAATCCGCCCGGAGAGTTTATAAAGTTTTTAACGCTTTGCCAGCGCTCACAGTAGTCGTCTATCTGCTCTTTCGTCATTGAAATATCCTTTATATCGACAATTGAGAACACCGTGCGCTCAAACTCGGGATAATTCATATTTATCATTGAAAGGAATTCCGTTGCCTCGGTGTTTTTATATTCAAGCGCGCGCTTTATAAACGACGGCAGGAACACAGCGCAGGCTTTGCCGTGCGGTAAGCCGTAATCCTCCGTAAGCGTGTAGCCGAGGGTATGCGGATAACAAGTGCCCGTGGAATTTATTGCAAGCCCCGCAAAAAGTGAGCAGGAGTACAGCTCGTCCCTTATTGCCTTGTCGGGCAATTCGTTTGAAGCGTGCATTTCGGTTATTGCCTTCCACAACGGGGAAACGGCACGCACGGAGCACATTTTCGATTGCTCACCTGCCTTGTTTGAGAGCAGACTTTCCACGGCGTGGCAGAAAGCGTCGATTGCCGTAGAAAGCGTAACCTCCATAGGCATTGAATAGGTGTACTTCGGGTCTGCAAAGGCAACCCTTGCATAATAATTCTCTCCGCTGACGCTCTTTTTCCTGCCGCTCTCGTTTGTGAGCACCGAAACTCCTGTGACCTCACTGCCCGTGCCGGAGGTTGTGCCCACAAGAATTACGGGCAGTGGAGGAAGCATAGACTCGCCCGAGTATATGCCGTCTGCCGACAGAAATTTGTTTGAAGCATAGACTGCTATTGCTTTTGCGGCGTCAAGCTGACTGCCTCCGCCGATACCTATTATATATTCAACGCCGAAATCCCGTGCAACCTGACCTGCGTTACGGCAGTCGACGGTACGGGGGTTCTGTGTTACCGAGTCGAAAACCGTGTATTCGACCTCACATTCCTTTAATACCTTTTCAATGTCCGCAAGCGCACCGCTTGAAGCAGACGAGCTCTTGCCGCATACTATAAGGCACTTTGAGCCGTACTTTTTGAACACATCGCTGTGCTCAAATACAGCGTCTCTGCCTGAAAGCACCCGAACGGGCATATAGTAATCAGACAACATAATCTCACCTCATATAAATTTTAACACAAAAAGGAATAACTGTTCAATACATTATTATTGTTATTTATATAACAATTCTTGAACTTTTGTCAAATTTATAATATAATCTAATTCAATATATAACTTGTCGAAAAGCGGGTGTGCGTATGAAGATAAAGAGAATTTCAGTTTTCCTTATCCTTTTTGCAATTACATTCGCTTTTTCTTCTTGCTCGGGAAAAGGCAAAACGCAGGAGGCTTCCTCGTTTGCAATGGGCAGCGTGGTAAGCGTCAAGACCTATTGCTCCGACTCCGAGGAGGGGCAGAGCGTGTGCTCCGATATTACGGATGAAATTTCTCGGACGGATAAGCTTCTCTCAAAAAATGACGAAACTGCAGAGCTTTATTCGGTCAATAAAAGCCTCTCGGACGGCGTAACGGTGAGCCGTGAGCTTTTTGATGTGCTTGAAAGCTCAAAGGAGATTTTTTCTCTTTCCGGAAAGAAAGCGGCTGTAACCTCGGGTGCGCTGACCGAGCTGTGGGGCTTTGATACTGATAATTTCAATGTTCCGAGCGACAGCGATATAAAATCGGCGGTTGCATTGTGCGATGACTCAACTCTTTTGCTTGACAGAAGCACGCTTACGGTAAAAGCGGCGCAGGGGCAGATTTTGAACCTCGGTGCGGTCGGTAAGGGTGCGGCTTGCGACAAAGCGGTGGATATTCTGCTCTCGCACGAGGAAATCGGCGGTGCGGTGGTGTCTGTCGGCGGAAGCCTTGCGCTTTACGGTTCGCCGTCCGGCAAGGATAATTTCACAATCGGTATCCGTAATCCGTTCGGCGATGTCAACGACACATTTGCAACCCTTTCGCTCTCGTCCTGCTTTGTTTCCACCTCGGGAAGCTACGAAAAAACCTTTGAGAAAGACGGAGTAACATATCATCATCTTCTTAACCTTACAACGGGCGAGCCTGCGGACAACGGGCTGTGCTCGGTAACCGTTGTGGCACATTCCGGTCTTGAGAGCGACGCTCTTTCAACCGTTTGTTTTATTGTCGGCGAAGCGGCTTCGTACCCTATATTGCAGAAGTATAACGCAAGCGCCGTGTTTGTGTATTCGGACAAAACCGTCAGCATTTCGGACGGGCTCAAGGACTCTTTCACCCTGACAAACAGCGATTTTACGGTGGAATGATATGAAAAGGAAGCTTGTTTTTCGCCGTGATTTGATACTGTTTGCGGTAATAGGCGTGCTCATAATTTTGTCCGTTTTAATCCCTAAAATCAAAGACGCGGGAGAAAAATACGCCGTTGTAACCGTTGACGGGGAGACCGTGTACCGTGAAAGACTCTCGGCGGATAACGAAATAACGCTTGAAAACGGCATAAAAATAAAAGTCGAAAACGGCGAAGCGTATTTTCTCGAAAGCGGCTGTAAGGACAAAACCTGTATAAAAAGCGGCAAGCTAAAAAACACGGGCGATGTTGCGGCGTGTCTGCCGAATAAAACGGTGCTTACGGTAAAGGGAGAAAAGTCGGCATTTGACGCCGTGACCTACTGATATGAAAAAAAGTACTTATAAAATTGCATTGTTCGGCGTGCTATCCGCTGTTGCGCTGACGCTTTCTTATATTGAAAGTCTTATCCCGACTGCGGCGTTTATGCCGCCGGGGGCAAAGTTGGGCTTTTCAAATATTGCGACTATGTTTGCCGCCTCGTCAATGGGGCTTGCAAGCGCTATGTCGATAACTCTTGTAAAAGCCTTGTTCGCAGGCGTAACAAGGGGCGTCACGGCGTTTTTTATGAGCCTTTGCGGCGGTGTGCTGAGCACCGTTACAATGTATCTGCTTTTTAAGTTTTCAAAGAAAACGGGATATATGGCAATCGGAATTATCTGTGCGCTCACGCATAATTTCGGTCAGCTTATTGTTGCGATTATAACTGCGGGCAATTTATCCGTACTGGGATATGCGCCCGTGTTACTTATAAGCGGCACCGTCACGGGAGCCGTTACGGGAACTGTTTTGAGGGCGGTTATGCCCGCACTTGAAAAGGCAACCCGAACCATCACTCAAAAAGGGGGAAAATAAATGCACTCTGAAATCATTAAACCCGTAAAAAAGGTGCGGGGCGGAGTGAAGGTCTCACACGACAAGAACACCAAGGATATGCCGGTAAGACGGATTGAAGCACCCGAGTTTGTCACGCTTCCGATGAGTCAGCACATAGGCGCACCCTGTACGCCTGTTGTGAAAGTCGGCGACGAGGTAAAGGTGGGTCAGCTCATAGGCGATACGGATAAATTCGTGTCGGCACCCATACATTCTTCGGTGTCAGGCAAGGTAACCGCAATAAAGGAAATAAGAACCGCAACCGGTATGAAGGCTCAGGCGGTTGTTATTGAAAACGACGGCGAAAACACGCTTTACGACGGTCTTGAAGTGCCGAATATCGACACGAGGGAGGACTTTTTGAAAGCTGTCAGAGCGTCGGGACTTGTAGGTCTCGGCGGCGCAGGCTTCCCGACCCATGTAAAGCTCGGCTTCAAGCCCGACGCAGGCATTGATACGCTTATAATCAACGCCGCAGAGTGCGAGCCGTTTATCACGGTCGATTACAGAGAATGTCTTGACAATTCGTGGGATGTTTTCAACGGCGTACATCTTGTTAAGGATATGCTCGGCTTTAAGAAGTGTATCATTGCCGTTGAGGACAATAAAAAAGAGGCTATCAAGGTGCTTGAAAGGATAGCCGAAAAAGAGGATGAAAACGACGAAATCAAGGTTATGCCGCTGAAGTCGAAATATCCGCAGGGAGCGGAGAAAATGATGGTTCTCTCCGCAACGGGCAGAAAGGTTCCGCCCGGAAAACTTCCCGCAGATGTCGGCTGCGTCGTTATGAATGTGGCGTCGGCAGCGTTCCTGTCAAGGTACTGCAAAACGGGCAAACCGCTTGTTTCAAGGTCAATGACCGTTGACGGCTCGGCAATAGCACAGCCGCAGAACATAAGAGTTCCCGTCGGTACGGAAATAGATTACATAATAAACAGCTGCGGCGGTTACAAAGAGGATCCCGTTAAGATAATTGCGGGCGGACCTATGATGGGCGTTTCGATTATCGACACCCACACCCCCGTGCTCAAAAGCAACAATGCGATACTCGTTCTCGGCAAAAAGGATGTAAGCATTAAAAAGGAGACGGACTGTATCTCCTGCGGCAGATGTGCCAAGGCTTGTCCGTTGAGCCTTATGCCTACAAAGATTGAACGCTTTGCCAAGGCAAAGGACATTGACGCACTTCAGAAATACGGAGCAACGGTCTGTATGGAATGCGGCTCGTGCGCTTATTCGTGCCCCGCAGGCAGACCGCTTGTACAGTATATGAGAAATGCCAAGGCGATAGTCAGAGAGGGGGCGCAGAAATGAGTGAAGAGAAAAAACTGACTGTCAGCGCTTCGCCGCATAGACGAACCATTGACACCACAAGAGGAATAATGCTCGATGTGATAATTGCGCTTATGCCGGCGCTTGTGCTTTCGGCGGTGCTTTTCGGCGTAAGAACGCTTCTTGTCACGGCAACGAGCGCAGTGTTCTGTGTTCTGTTTGAGTTTTTAAGCCGCAAGGCTATGAAAAGGGAAAACACGATAGGCGACCTTTCGGCGGTTGTAACGGGCGTTTTGCTTGCGTTCAACCTGCCTTCGACAATTCCGCTGTGGATGGTAATTGTCGGCGATGCGGTTGCGATAATCGTTGTAAAGCAGTTTTTCGGCGGAATAGGTCAGAACTTCGTAAACCCTGCGTTGGTAGGAAGAATTGTTCTTATGACCTCGTTCCCGACTTATGTAAACAACTATGTCGAGCCGTTTGCGTGGAGGATTAAAACGCTTGATGCGGTTACCACGGCAACGCCTTTGGCACAGTTTGCGGGCAAATACAATTCGGACGGCATTGCACAGACCTTAAACAGTGCGGAGCTTCCAGAGCTTGCGAAGATGTTCTTCGGCGTAAGGGGCGGCTGCTTGGGCGAAACCTGTGCGGCGGCAATAATACTCGGTGCGGTTTACCTGTTCGTAAGAAAGGTAATTTCCCCGACAATTCCGCTTTGCTATGTCGGCACTGTTGCGGTAATTATGCTTATTGTCGGCAAGGGCAATATCCCGTTTGTACTTTATCAGCTTATGGCGGGCGGACTTCTGCTCGGCGCAGTGTTTATGGCAACCGACTATACGACCTCGCCCATAACATTTAAGGGTAAGATAATCTATGCGGTAGGCTGCGGTATAATAACCTCGCTTATAAGGATATTCGGTTCGCTCCCCGAGGGCGTATCGTTCTCGATTATTCTTATGAATATACTTGTTCCTCACATTGACAACCTTACGGCGCAGAAGCCGTTCGGCTTTATCAGGGAGAAAAAGAAGAAAGAGGAGGCGGCAAAATGAAAAAGGTCAGCGCAAAAGAAATTATAGTTCCTGCCGTTTCTCTTTTCATAATCTGCCTTGTCGTTACAACTCTTCTTGCTGTAACAAACAAGATAACCGCTCCGAAGATTGAACAGCTTGCCGTTGAAACGCAGAACAACACCAAAAAGGTGGTTTTAAGCGACGCTGCAAAGTTTTCGGATGAAAAAACGGTCGAAAAGGACGGCACGCAATATACCTATTATGAGGGACTTTCCGACTCGGACGAGACAATAGGCTATGTTTTCTTAACCTCGGCAAAGGGCTACGGCGGCGACATAGACCTTATGGTCGGCATTGATAAGACGGGCAGCGTCAAGGGCGTTGCAATTCTCTCGATAAGCGAGACGGCGGGTCTCGGTATGAATGCCAAAAACGAGTCCTTCTTAAATCAGTTCAAGGATAAAAATTCGGAAATTTCCGTTATAAAGACCGGAGAAGCAAAGAATAACGAAATCCAAGCTCTGACAGGTGCGACGATAACCTCAAAGGCGGTTGCCTCGGCTGTCAATACGGCTTTGGAGCTTTACAAAACGGCAGGGGGTGAGGTAAATGGCTGACAAAAAATCTCTCGGGCATGAGTTTACCAAGGGTATCATCAAGGAAAATCCCGTTTTGCGCCTGGTGCTCGGCACCTGTCCGACGCTTGCGACAACAACCTCGCTTGAGAGCGCAATCGGTATGGGACTTTCGGCTATGATAGTTCTTGTGTGCTCGAATATCGTTATTTCGGCACTTCGTAAGGTGATTCCGCAAAAGGTCAGAATACCTTGCTATATAGTAATCATCGCAGGCTTTGTTACAATAGTGCAGATGCTTGTAAAAGCCTTTTTACCCTCGCTTGACGAACAGCTCGGCGTTTATCTTCCGCTTATCGTCGTAAACTGCATAATCCTCGGCAGAGCGGAGGCGTTTGCGGGTAAAAACTCCGTCGTTGCTTCGGCTCTCGACGGCTTGGGAATGGGCGTCGGCTTTACCTGTGCGCTTGCAATAATGGGCACGATAAGAGAGCTCCTCGGTTCGGGCTCCTTGCTCGGTCACGCAATTCTTCCCGAGATCATACCTCCTATGACTATATTTGTATTGGCTCCCGGCGGATTTTTCGTATTCGGCATTGTAATGGCTTGTGCGAATAAGCTTGCCGAAGCGGGCGGCGGCAAAAAAGCGACTCTCGGCGGCTGTAAGGCTTGCCCGATGGCTGAAAATTGCGAAAAGCTTGCCTCATGCGAAAAATGTGAAGAAAAGGAGGCTGAAAAATAATGAAAATATTTTTCTCAATCCTTTTGACGGCTATTCTTACAAACAACTACATACTTTCAAAGTTCCTCGGCATCTGCCCGTTTCTCGGCGTGTCGAAGAAGCTCAACACGGCGGTCGGTATGAGCCTTGCGGTTATCTTCGTAATGCTGCTTTCATCAGCCGTAACCTATCCGCTCAACACATTCCTTGACAATCACGGTATGAGTTATCTCCAGACGATAGTGTTTATATTGGTTATTGCGGCTCTGGTTCAGCTTGTTGAGATAATACTCAAAAAGTACATTCCGTCGCTTTACAGCTCGCTCGGAATTTATCTTCCGCTTATCACGACGAACTGTGCCGTACTCGGCGTTACGATACTCAATATCGACAACGGATATTCCTTCTCGCACGCTATGATAAACACGCTCGGCGCAGGTCTCGGCTTTATGGTCGCAATGGTAATGTTCGCAGGCGTTCGCTCAAAGCTTGAAAACTGCGATGTTCCCAAATTCTTACAGGGACTTCCGATAACTCTTATATCGGCAAGCCTGACTTCTCTCTCGTTCCTCGGCTTTACGGGACTCGTTGAGAATATGTTCGGTTAAGGGGGGTAGAGCGATGAACGGAATTATTTCGGCGGTTATACTTGTCTGCGTTATCGGACTTATCGCAGGTATAGGTCTTTCGATTGCTTCGGTTGTTATGGCTGTGCCCAAGGACGAAAAGGCTGAAAAAATAAGAGAATGCTTGCCCGGTGCCAACTGCGGTGCGTGCGGCTTTTCCGGATGTGACGGCTATGCGGCGGCTCTTTCAAAGGGCGAGACCGACAAAACAAATCTATGCGCTCCCGGCGGTGCTGACGCCGCAAAGGGCGTTGCCGAGGTTTTGGGCGTAAAGGCACAGAGCGTTGAGCCTATGGCGGCGTTTGTAAAATGCAACGGTACCTATTCGCACAACGGAAAGAAGCTTGAATATGCGGGCGCTCAAAGCTGTAAAATGGCTTCCCAGCTTTTCGGCGGACCCAAGGACTGCGCTTACGGTTGTGTCGGCTTCGGCGACTGCGTAAAGGAATGCGAATACGGTGCTCTTAAAATCTGCGACGGTGTTGCAAGGGTTGACCCTGCGCTTTGCAGAGCGTGTAAAAAGTGCATATCCGTTTGCCCGAAAAATCTTATTGAGCTTTTGCCTGTGCACAGATCCTTTGCCACGGTAACCTGTAAAAATCAGGACAAGGGCGCACTCACACGCAAGGCTTGCAATGTCGGTTGTATCGGCTGCATGAAATGCGTAAAGGTCTGCGAATCGGACGCGGTCAAGGTTGAAAACAATGTGGCTTTTGTCAACACATCAAAATGTACAAGCTGCGGCAAATGCACCGAGGCTTGTCCCACAAAGGCGATAAAGACAATCACAATTGAATAAACGCATCGAAAATCAGGCTGTCATCATTTGATGACAGCCTTTTTTTGGCTTAGCAGCAACCCGATCTGTTGCAACCGCTTCCGTTGTCATTATCAGCGAGTAAGATAATGATGATAATGAGAATCAAGAGACTGTTGTTGTTAAAAAAGTTGTTCACCGTGTTGCCTCCCTTCGTCGTTCATCATTCCATACTATGTCGGGAAAGAAATTGTGTTAAAGCCGAAACTCAAAATTTGACCTTCAGACTTTTTGTAAAAAAATAAAAAATTTGAAATCGTTAAAAAATTAAAGAAAATCGAAGAAAATGCCGCATTACACAACGAAAACGAACGAATTTGACCTTTTTTGACCTTTGACTTAACCTAAAAAGCGGCTATAATGATAATCACAAAGGTCAAAGAAAGTCAAAGTCAAAGAGAGGCGATAAACAAATGAATCTCAGTAAGGAAATAGCGAATATGATAATCGAAATGCTTGATTCGGACGGAACAAGCGCGGAAATCCGCCGAAATGACCTTGCGGAACGGATAGGCTGCGTAC
The DNA here is from genome assembly GCA_963624605.1 of Eshraghiella crossota. Lineage (GTDB taxonomy): Bacteria > Bacillota > Clostridia > Oscillospirales > Acutalibacteraceae > Fimenecus. The sequence goes on from CAVFQD010000001.1 coordinate 22,040, forward strand.
CGAGTCAGATAAATTATGTTATTTCATCACGCTTTACACCCGAGAGAGGATATATCGTCGAAAGTCAAAGAGGCGGCGGCGGATATATCAGGATCACAAGAGCGCAATATGACCTTTCAACACTTAAAATGCATCTTATAAACTCAATCGGAGCAAGCGTTGACGAAAAGACCTGTAATGCTAATGTAATAAATCTTCACGACAGAGGGCTTCTTACGGACGAACAGGCAAAGCTTATCGTAACCGCTGTTTCGGACAAAATATATAAGGAATTGCCCGAAGAAAACAGAAACGAATTCAGAGCGTCGATGTTCAAACAGATGCTTCTGAGCACTATGAACTAAAAAGGAGAGATATTTATGTTGTGTCAGAACTGTAAAAAAAATGAGGCTACAACTCATATAAAGACAATCGTAAACGGAGAAGCTACGGAAGCTCATCTTTGCTCGGACTGTGCAAAGAGCCTCGGCTATGACGGAGTTTTTTCGGACTTCGGCTTTAACTTCTCGGATATGTTAAGCTCGTTCTTCACAGAGCCCGCTATGGCGGCTCTCGGCGGCAGGTCGCTTCGCTGCGACAAGTGCGGAAGCACCTTTAACGATATCGTAAGAAGCGGAAAAATCGGTTGCGCCGATTGCTATTCGACATTTTACGACAAGCTGTTGCCGTCGCTTGAAAGGCTTCACGGCAGAACCCGTCACGAGGGCAAAATCCCCAACGGCATTGTAGAGGTTCCCGACAAGAGCGAAAAGGAAAAATTACAGGATGAGCTCAAACAGGCGGTAGACGAGCAGAATTACGAAAAAGCCGCAGAGCTCAGAGACAAGATTAAAGCATTGGAAAGCGAGGAAAAATAAATGAGTAAATGGTACATCGGCGAGGGAGACCACAACGATATAGTCATTTCGACGAGGATAAGACTTGCGAGGAACCTTGCAGACTATCCTTTTCCCGTACGCTTTGACAACAAGAGCAAAATCGAAGTAAACGAAAAAATAAGAGACGCTCTCAAGGACAAGGAAAATCTTACCTACACGGAGCTCAAAACACTTACCCGTTCGCAAATCGTTTCCCTTGCGGAAAGGCATCTCATCAGTCCCGAATTTGCGTCGAATTCCGACGCAAGAGCGTTGCTTATGTCCGATAACGAGGATATAAGTATAATGCTTTGCGAGGAGGACCACATAAGGCTTCAGGTTATGAAGTCGGGGCTTGCGCTCAAAGAGGCGTATGAGCTTGCGGATAAGATAGATACGGAAATTAACCAATCGCTCAAATATGCGTTTGACGAAAAGCTCGGCTATCTTACGCAGTGTCCGACAAATCTCGGCACGGGTATGAGAGCCTCGGTGATGCTCCATTTACCGGCGCTTACCGCAAAAGGTCAGATAGGCTCGCTTGCTTCGACCGTTTCAAAGCTCGGACTTACTATCAGAGGAGCTTACGGCGAGGGCATGTCGGCTATGGGCGACCTTTATCAGCTGAGCAATCAGGTATCGCTCGGAATAAGTGAAAAATCGGCTATCGACAATCTTAAAACAATTACGCTTCAGCTCGCGGCACAGGAGCGTGCGGCAAGAGCGGAGGCGGCTAAGAGCATTGAGACCGAGGACGCCGTTTTCAGAGCATACGGAATACTCAAATCGGCAAGAATATTAAGTACAAAGGAATTTATGAGCTTAATCTCCAAGGTTCGTTTCGGCGCGGTTTGCGGAATGATAAACACAGACCTCAAAACGATAAACGAGCTTATGGTATCAATGCAGCCTGCGACGATAAATGCCTTCGTCGGCAAAACGCTCAGCTTGGATGAGCGCGATGTCGAAAGGGCGAAAATCGTCAGAGAAAGGCTATAAGGACGGTGCGGGCGGAGATTTAATTCTCCGCCTGTTTCACAGAGAACAGAGAAAGGATGATGTTTTATGTTCAAATTCACAGGTTTTACGGAAAAGGCAAACAAAGCTCTTAACAAGGCTGTTGAGTGCGCACAGAACCTCGGACATACCTATATAGGCAGCGAACATTTGCTTTTGGGACTTTTGTCCGATACCGCAACAGTTGCGGGCGTTGTCCTCTCAACAAGAAAAATCAAATTCGATGATGTCGAGGAATACATCAAACAGACTGTGGGCGTAGGTATGCCCACACAGCTCGGAGCGCAGGACTTTACTCCGAGAAGCAAGAGGATAATCGAAAATGCGGTTTATCTTGCAGGCAGAACGGGTTATTCCCTCGCGGGTACGGAGCATATTTTGCTCTCGATAGCAAGCGATGAGTCCTGCTACGCTTATCAGATTTTGTCAAGGGCAGGTGTTTCCTCTGAAAGCATTATGTCCGATATTTCAAAGAAGCTTATGAGTTCGGCGTCCGGCAACGGACAGGACGAAAAGCAGTCCGGCACAGGCAATGAAACGCTTGACCAATTTTCAAGGGATTTGACCGAGCTTGCAAAGCAGGGCAAGATTGACCCCGTAATCGGCAGACACGATGAAATTGAAAGGGTTATTCAGATTTTATCAAGGAGAACCAAAAATAATCCCTGTCTTATCGGTGAACCCGGCGTAGGCAAAACCGCAATAGCGGAGGGCTTGGCTCTTAAAATCGTATCGGGTGAGGTTCCCGAAACTCTTAAAAACAAGAAAATCGTTTCGCTTGACCTCACAAGTATGGTTGCAGGAACAAAGTACAGAGGCGACTTTGAGGAAAGAATTAAAAAGGTAATCGACGAGGTTAAGGCGTCGCCCGACATTATCCTGTTTATCGATGAGGTTCACACTCTTATCGGTACGGGAAGCGCAGAGGGTGCGGTTGACGCCGCAAACATCCTCAAGCCCTCACTCGCAAGGGGTGAATTACAGGTAATCGGTGCTACAACGATTGCGGAGTACAGAAAGAATATCGAAAAGGACGCGGCTCTCGAAAGAAGGTTCCAGCCGGTTATGGTTAACGAACCGACCAAGGAAGAGGCAATTGAAATCCTTAAAGGTCTTCGTGACAAATACGAGGCTCATCATAAGGTTAAAATTTCCGACTCTGCTATCAAGGAAGCGGTTGAACTTTCGGTAAGATATATTTCCGACAGATACCTGCCTGACAAAGCCATTGACTTAATCGACGAGGCGGCGTCAAGAGTAAGGCTTCGCGCCTTTACAGAGCCGCCCGAATTGCAGGAGCTTGAAAAGAAAAAGAAGGACCTTGAGGGTGAAAAGCTCAGTGCTGTAAATTCTCAGGACTTCGAGCTTGCGGCAAAGCTTCGTGACGAGGAAAAAGAGCTTGCAGACTCCCTTGAAAAGAAGAAGGATGAGTGGAAAAACAAGGCAGGCAGAAGCAAGGACGAGGTAACAGGCAAGGAAATTGCCGAAATCGTATCGCTCTGGACGGGTGTTCCCACGGCTCAGTTGACCGAGCAGGAAAGTGAAAGACTTCTTCATATGGAGGAAACGCTTCATAACAGGATTATCGGTCAGGACGAGGCGGTAAAGGCTGTTTCAAGGGCGATAAGGCGTTCAAGAACAGGACTTAAGGACCCGAAAAAGCCTATCGGTTCGTTCATATTCTTAGGCCCTACGGGCGTAGGTAAAACAGAGCTTTGCAAGGCTCTTGCACAGACGCTCTTCGGCGATGAAAACGCAATGATAAGGCTTGATATGTCCGAATATATGGAGAAGCACACGGTGTCACGTCTTGTAGGTTCACCTCCCGGATATGTAGGTTACGAAGAGGGCGGACAGCTTACCGAGAAGATAAGAAGAAAACCTTATTCGGTAGTTCTTTTCGATGAGATTGAAAAGGCTCACCCCGATGTATTCAATATGCTTTTGCAGATACTTGACGACGGTATTCTTACCGATTCGCAGGGCAGGCGTGTTGACTTCAAAAATAGCGTTATTATAATGACCTCAAATGTCGGCGCTAAGCTTATAACGCAGAAAAATGCCGCATTCGGCTTCACGGGCGACGAAAAGACTGCGGAGGAAGCAAAGGAAAAGGAGCAGATAAGAGAAGCCGTTATGGGCGAGCTCAAAAAGACGTTCCGTCCCGAATTCCTTAACCGTGTCGACGACATTATCGTTTTTGACAGACTTCAGAAGGATGACATCAAGAAGATTGCCGTTAACCTCCTTGGCTCTCTTAAAAAGCGTGTTGAAGAGCTCGGTATCGGAATTGAGTTTACCGATAATGTGATAAGCGATATTGCCGACGCAGGCTTTGACGAGGTTTACGGCGCAAGACCTCTTAAAAGGGCTATTCAGAGCAAGATCGAAAACCTTTTGTCAGAGGAAATGCTCGAAAACAAGGTTGTCAAAGGCAAGAATTATGTCTGCGATTCGGAGAACGGCGAGTTCGTCTTTAAGGAAAAATCCGCTCAGACAAAAGCAGCCGAAGAATAATCGTACGGACAAAAGACGCCGACAACAGGGCAGCGAACACAAATCAAACGGGCGTTCTCGCAAGGGAACGCCCGTTTTCTGATGGGGCAAGACAAACCCAAGTGTAGAACTTTGCTTGCTTCTTACTTGAACCCGACGGCGATTTATGGTATTATTTCATTTGAAATTTCGGTGCGAACAGTGGTTATATGCTTGAAAAAAGATTTGAAGAACTTTATAACAGAGCTTACGAGAGGGGCTATAATACCTTTTCTCAATTTCTTACTATGCCCGAGCTCAGCGAGCTTAAAAAGACTTATCTCCCATGCGTCATTTACGGCGGGTATGACGGTGCCGAAAGGGCAGTAGCAGGGTTTGGTGAAAATGTTTCAAAAGAGGACTTCCCGATAGCCTGCATTAAAATAAAGCCTCTTAACGAAAAATTTGCGGACGAGCTTGCGCACCGTGACTTTCTCGGTGCGGTTATGAACCTCGGTATTAAGCGCGAAACCGTCGGCGATATAATCGTTGACGGAAAATGCGGATATTTAATTTGTCTTGACTGTATAGCGGATTATATCTGCGATAATCTTACACGGGTACGGCATACAAGCGTTAAAGCAGAGCGTTCCGCAGTTCCGGAGTGTACCGCCGAAAAATTTGAAACCGTTACCGTGCTTGCGGCGTCAAAAAGGCTTGATGTGCTTATAGGCGCAGTGTATAATCTGTCAAGGAGCGAAGCTGTAAAGCTGATTTCATCGGAACGGGTATTTATAAATTCCGTACTCACGCTTTCACCGTCAAAGACGGTCGGTGACGGCAATATTGTCAGCGTGAGGGGCTGCGGAAGATTTGTCCTGTCGGGCAATGTCAAGACAACAAAAAAGGGACGGCTTGTACTTGAAATAAAGCGGTACTGACGCAGGTTGTTATATCATAAATTATTTGTGCGACAGCACAAGCGGAACGAAGTGACGGCGGCGAGAGCCGCAATTTAGCCATTCAACGTTCTCCGAAACGGTCAAAATCTATGATTTTGCAAGCGTTTCGTGAGGTTGTTATATCATAAATTATTTGTGCGACAGCACAAGCGGAACGAAGTGACGGCGGCGAGAGCCGCAATTTAGCCATTCAACGTTCTCCGAAACGGTCAAAATCTATGATTTTGCAAGCGTTTCGTGAGGTTGTTATATTATATAAAATCAGTGGAATATAAGGCTGTATTTTCGATAATAATACAAATTGACAACAATTATATGCCGTGATAAAATATGCGTGCAGTATATGTGGTGGAGTCTGTCATAAGCCGATGTGGGCTTATTTATACTGTTATCATTTTATGATGTGGGACAGAACTGCGGTTTTGTCTCTTTTTTGATAGGCTCTTCAATAAAGAAAGAAGAGGATTAACTGTGAGAAAAACTAAAATTGTATGTACCGTAGGTCCTGCCTGCGATAATGAGGAAACCCTGCACAAAATGCTTCTTGCGGGGATGAATGTCGCGAGACTTAACTTTTCACACGGTACGCATGAGGATCAGCAGAAAAGAATTGACATTTTGAAGTCCATTCGGGACAGGACAAACAAGCCTCTTGCCATTATGCTTGATACGAAGGGACCGGAGTACCGTATCGGGCTTTTTAAGGACGGAAAGTGCGTTATTAAAGAGGGGGATTCTTTTACCTTTACGGCAGACGATGTCAAGGGAGACGAAAAAAGAGTTTCCGTAAGCTACAAGGAGCTTGCAAAGGAAATGTCCGTGGGCGACACAATCCTTGTCAACAACGGCTTGCTGATTTTTACCGTTACGAAAATCGAAGGTAATGATGTCATATGCAGGGTTGACGCAGGCGGCGTTATTTCGGACAGAAAAAGTATGAGCTTCCCCGGAAAGGTGCTCAAGCAGAAGTATTTAAGCGATTACGATAAGGCGGATTTGCTTTTCGGTATTAAAAACGATGTCGATTATATTGCTTGCTCGTTTGTGTCCTGCAAGCAGGATATAGAGGATATAAAATCCTTCCTTGCCGAAAACGGTGCAAAGGGAATAAGCCTTATTGCAAAGATTGAAAACAGATCCGGCATTGAAAACATTGAGGATATATGCTCCGCATGCGACGGAATTATGATAGGCAGAGGTGATATGGGCGTTGAAGTACCATATGAGGAGGTGCCCGCAATCCAAAAGGAGCTTATTACAAAGTGCCGTATGCTCGGTAAAAGAGTTATTACGGCAACGGAAATGCTGGAGTCCATGATAACCAATCCGAGACCCACGAGGGCTGAAATATCCGATGTTGCGAATGCGGTTTATGACGGTACGAGCGCTATAATGCTTTCCGGCGAGACGGCTGCGGGAAAATATCCGGTGCAGACGATTGAGGTTATGTCTAAAATTGCTGAAAACACGGAGCAAAACATACGCTATAAAAAGCGTTTTTCAACCGCTGAATTTTGTATCCGTAACGAAATGGACGCAATTTCACATTCGGTCTGCGGCATGGCAATGGACATAGACGCAAAGGCAATAGTCGTGTGCTCAATTTCTGGTATGACGGCGAGAATGGTATCAAGATTCCGTCCGCCTGTTGATATTTTAGGACTTTCGGTAAACAAAAAAACCTATCATCAGCTTGCGATGTCATGGGGCGTAACTCCCGTAATGAGCGAGGTATATCCGTCAATAGAGGTGCTTTTCTACACGGCGAAGCAGATGGCGAAAAAAACCTTTAACCTTAAAGAGGGCGACAGAATACTCATAACAGGCGGCACCTCGGGCACTACCGGCAACACCAACACAATAAGAATTGCAACGATATAACAACCGATAAATAAAATCCGTTCTCCCGATTTGAGAGAGCGGATTTTTCTTGCGTTTGTCGAAAACAGATGCCCGTGCACTGCGCACATTTCAGAAAAACATACTTTAACATTTGATTGAAAAGGCGGATTATATATGATATACTCTAAAGTATATTATTAAATTATTATTAAAAAGCGGGTGTTGGTATGATAGAGGCTTATAAGCGTGCGGCGCAGGTTGTTCCTTCGGAGCGTCAGCTTAAATGGCAGAGGCTTGAATTCTATGCATTTTGTCATTTCGGTATGAATACATTTACGGATAAGGAATGGGGCGACGGAACGGCTTCCCCCGAGTTGTTCAAGCCTACGGATTTCGATGCCGAGCAGTGGGTTAAGGCGATAAAAAACGGCGGAATGAGCGCGCTCATTTTAACCTGTAAGCATCATGACGGCTTTTGCCTTTGGCCGAGCGAATATACGGATTATTCGGTTAAGGCGAGTCCGTTCAGGGACGGAAAAGGCGATGTTGTAAGGGAGGTTTCCGACGCCTGCAGAAAATACGGTTTGAAATTCGGAATATATCTTTCCCCGTGGGACAGGCACGAGCCGAGCTACGGCAAGGGAGACGAGTATAACGAATATTATAAAAATCAGCTCAGAGAGCTTTTGACGAATTACGGCGATATATTCTGTATATGGCTTGACGGAGCCTGCGGAGAGGGAAAGAACGGTAAGGTTCAGCAGTATGATTGGCAGGGCTTTTACAAGGTTATGCGCGAGCTCCAGCCGGGTGCTACCATAAATATATGCGGTCCCGATGTGCGTTGGGTAGGCAACGAGGCGGGCGTCGGCAGAGAGAGCGAGTGGAGCGTTGTTCCGTCCTATTACTCGATAAATGAATTTACAGCCGAAAAGTCCCAAAAGGAGGACAATAAGAAGTTCCGTAAGAGCCAGAGCCAGATGATTATGGACATGGGATCGAGAAAGGCTATCAAGGACGCGGACGAGCTTATCTGGTATCCGTCCGAGGTCGATGTTTCGATAAGACCCGGTTGGTTTTTCCATGAGAGTGAAAATTATAAGCAGAAATCCCTTAAAAAGCTTATGAATATTTATTTGAGCTCGGTCGGCAACAATTCCACTTTGCTTTTGAATATTCCGCCGGATAAGACGGGCAGGATTTATGAAACGGACGCACTTTTGCTTGAGAATTTCAAGCATGCTCTTGACAGACGCTTCCCGAAGGACCTTTTGGCTGACGCGACTGTAACGGCTTCGTCGAATAGAGAAAGCGCAAAGAACATAATATCCACCGACGACACGCTGTATTGGCAAGCTGATGGGAACGACCAAGTGCCCGAAATTGTGTTTGAATTTTCCGAAAAGACAGAGTTCGACTCGCTTGTTTTGCAGGAAAATATCGCAACGGGTCAGCAGATAGAGAAGTTCTCCGTCTATATTGAGAGCTTTTTGGGATGGAGAAAAATCTCCAAAAAGACGGTTATCGGCTATAAGAAGATTATCTGCTTCAAGAGACCGAAAAAGACGAAGAAAATTAAAATCAAAATTGACTCATACAGAGTTAAATGTACGCTTCTCAAGGTTGAAGCATACAACTCGAAATAATTATGACTCTTACATATCCCGAGTTCTATCGGCGTTTCAGATGTACCGCCGACCGATGTGCGGACAGCTGCTGTGTCGGCTGGGAAATAGATATTGACGCCGATACATATGAAAAATATCGGCTGATGCCGAAAGCTTTTCAAAAGAATATATCCGTTTCGGACGGCGTTGCGCATTTTATATTGACGGATGACGAGCGATGTCCGTTCCTTGAGGAAAACGGGCTTTGTAAAATTATTCTCTCTCACGGGGAGAATATGCTCTGCGACATATGCCGCGAGCATCCGAGGTTTTATGAGTGGTACGGTAATTTCCGTGACGCAGGTATAGGCCTTTGCTGTGAAGAGGCGGTAAGGCTACTGTTTGAGGGCGACGGCGTGCTCAAATATGAGAGCGTAGAAACCGAGGAAGCGGCGGACGATGATACGCCGGAGAAAGTATGCGAAGAGATGTATGCACTTAGGCAAAGGCTGTTTTCCGCTATCAACCGACGGGATTTGTCTTTCCCCGAAAGGGTGAGAAAATGCTTCGGCGAAACAGGCGTTAAAGATGTCGGAGTACAGAGCGGTGCGGACGCATTTTATATGGAATGCGTCGTGATAATGAAACAGCTGTCGCCTTTCGACAAATTGTGGGACGGTTATACCGACGCACTTGAAGAGCTGACATTTGATGATATAAAGAAGTGCTTTAGTAAAAATTTATCTAAAGAACAAATACGGTATGAAAAATCTCTTTCGTATTTTGTTTTCAGGCACTTTATAAAGGCATGCTTTGACGGAGATATAGCGGCTCATTTCAAATTTGCGGTTATGATGACGGTGTTTGAAATTCTCCTTGACTGTGTGAACGGGGATTTGCCTTTCAACACCCGATATTTCTCAAAGCAGGTTGAATATTCCGAGGAAAACATTGACATTTTGACCGATGAATGCTGTTTCAATGCGTTGATAAGCGAAAATAACATTCTCGCTTTTCTCAACGAATTATTTAACGGAGGGTAATTATGAAAAAAGGGGTTAAGATTTTTATAATCGTTTTGGTACTGATACTTGTTGCGGCGGCAATAACGGCATTTTTGCTTTTCAGGTATTATCCGCATTATAAGTCGGAAAAAAGGACTGTGCAGTTTACCGAAGTGAAGGAGCTTGACGAGCCCATCAGGGTTATGAGCGCAAATCTGCGTTGCATAAATCCGCTTGATACGGGCAAGAAAAGCTGGTTCTACCGTGCCGACCTCGTAGTTGAAAATATCGAGAATAACAAGCCGTCGATAATCGGCTTCCAGGAGGCTACAAAGTGGCAGTACGCATATCTCAGGGATTGTCTGACAGGCTTTGATTCGGTTATTACATACCGCGACGACTCGACTTTTTCCGAGGGCTGTCCGATTTTCTACCGTGCGGATATGTATGACCTTGTGGATAAGGGCTCCTTTTGGCTTTCGGAAACTCCCGAGGTAATGAGTAAGGACTGGAACTCAAAATGCTACAGAATTTGCAGTTATGTCATTCTCAAAGAAAAATCAACTCAAAAGGAATTTGTCGTTTTCAACACGCACCTTGACCACATCAGCGATGAGGCAAGAATAAACGGCATAGGCGTTGTGCTTGATAAGATAGCGCAGTTCGGTTCGCTGCCGAGTATGATTATGGGCGATTTCAATGCCGAAGAGGGAAGCGTAACCTATGAAAATGTTACAAAGGACTTCCTTGACGCAAGGTATCAGGTTGACAATGCGGTTGACTCCTGTACTTATCAGAATTTCGGCAAGGCGCTTGACAGAAACCGTATCGACTACTTTATGATTTCAAAGACAGGGATAAATGTCAAAAGTTATAAGGTTGTAACGGATACCTTTAACGGCGTGTATTCGAGCGACCATTTCCCGCTACTTGCGGAATTTACACTTGAATGACAGGAGAAAATATGTCAGAGCTTATTGCGACAAAGGAATATCTTTTGAAAGCGGTCGGAGCCGTTATCAATTCGGACGAAATACCGAAAATGCCCGAGGACATAAACGCCCGTCTGCTTTTGGAGCTCATTGTTAAAAACTCGTTACAGGCTATAGGCTATCTTGCGCTGAAGGGTCAGAATTTTGAGTACAACGACAGGCTTGAAAGGTCGTACCGCACGGTGGTTGCCCGTGAAATAAGCCAGCAAGCCGAGGCGGACAGAATAAGAAAAGACTTTTCGGAAAACGGAATTGACTTTATGTTCTTAAAGGGCTCGCATCTGAAAAAGCTCTATCCTGCGCCCGAGCTCCGTTTTATGGCAGATACGGATGTGCTTGTCCGTTCGGACGATGTGGAAAGGGCAAAAAAAATATTGCTCTCGCACGGCTTTGAGCAAAAGGCGGACAACGGAAAAGACATTGTGCTTACGAAAAAACCGTTTTTGACTGTTGAGCTTCACAACACGCTTTTTGTTGAAGAATATTATATGTATGACTATTTTCTTTCTGTCTGGGATAAGGCGCAAAAAATCGGCGAGCACGAATACGCAATGACTGACAGCGATATGTACATTTATACCGCGGCTCATTTGGCTGAGCACTTCACAACGGGCGGCGCATGCTTCAGACCGACCATGGATATATATCTTATGCGCAAGAAAATGTCGGATAAACTTGATTTCCCGTATATCGAAAAGGAATTTGAAAAGCTCTCTATTGATGATTTCGTTAAAAAAATCGAGAGGGTTGCGGACGGTATGTTCGGGAATTACGAAAAGGACGCTTCGCTTGAAGTTACCGAAAACTTTATCGTCCTCGGACCTCCCGTCAAAAACACTGGCGTGGCAAGCGTAGACGGAAAAGACCGTTCAAAGGCGGAAATGCTTTTGATATCGTTGTTTCCATCACTGAAACATATGCAGCTGCTTTTCCCTGTGCTCAAAAAGGCTCCCGTGCTTTTGCCGCTGTTTTGGGCAGTCCGCCTGTTTGAGCGGCTGTTCAGTAAAAAAGCAAGAGAAAAGCTTGTAAAAATCAAGGACACCGATAAAAAGGACCTTGAAATAATGGGCAGGATTTACAGAGAGTCCGGAATAAAAAGAAGATAGCGATTAAGATAAAAGTACACCCCCGAATATGCCCGTGAGAGCATATTCGGGGGTGTACTGTATCTGCGTTTACGCTAAGCCGAGATATTCTTCAAGGCATTGGTTGTTTTCTTTCATTTCCTTTGCAGCCTTTTCGCCGACATATCTCCAATGCCACGGTTCAAAGTTCACACCGGTTATTGCTGTTTTATCCTCGGGATAACGGAGAATAAAGCCGTAATTCTGTGCATTTTCGCAAAGCCATTTGTATTCCTTTGTGTTTACAAAATCCGAACTTGCGCTGACTATATCCATTGAAAGCCCTGCGTTGTGCTCGGAACAACCGGCGGGAAGCACCTGTTGCTGCGCTTTTGCCGCCGCTTCCTCGTCGGACATACCCTGATTTACATAGTAGTTTACTTTCCTTTTATATGTGTTTTCCTGGAGGGTATAGGTATGATAACCCGAATAAGGCGTTAACACACAGCCTGCCTGCTTTGCGGCGGCATACATTTGCGAATAGTGCTCACTGACCCTTGAGTCAAGCTGAATGTTGCTTCCGTCTATTGCGTTTGAAAGCGTAGGAGCATATGAGTCGGGCAACGGGTATTTTGTGTTGATTATAGCTATCGACCAATTTTCGGAGTCGGTAACAGAGACAACCGTCGCTTCCTTTTTTGCGGACTTTGCCGCAGGGGCTTGAGTCTGAGCTTCTGTCGTTTGGGGCTCGTCCGTAACGGGCTCGGCGACAGCGACAACGGCTTCCTCGGTTGTTTCCTCCTCAGCTGTGCCTGACGCCTCGTTTCTGTTGTACAGTTTTATTTTCGGAGTGGTGTCTCCGACCGATTTATATAAAATAACAAGCGGTATCATAATCACCGCAAGAACGATTAACAATATGAGCTTTGTGCGGAGCGTTCTTTTGCTTATACCTTTTTTCTTTCCGTTTTCCATATCTTTTGCCTTTCACAAGTGAATGAATATATTTTATGCAATTTGCGGGCGGTTGTCAATCGGATATAATGCAATCATATTTTTAATTATCGACAAATGTAAAAAAATGTGATAGAATATATTCGTTTATTTTTTCTGACAGGAGTGTAGCTTGATGAAAGCAAGTGAGAGTAATTCAAATTATCCTTCACGCCTTCGTGAAATGACGAATTATACAGTGCGTGAGGTTAAAAAGGTTTGTGCGGAGATAGGTCCGCGTGAATCGGGAGAAGAGAGCGAGAGAAAGGCTCAGTCATATGTCGCGCAGTCAATGAAAAATGTTTGCGACAGTGTTGAAACAGAGGATTTTGAGGTGCATCCCAAGGCATTTATGAGCTGGGTTGTAATTGATGTTGTGCTTATGCTTGCGTCGATTATCTGCCTGTTATTAAAGCAGTTCAACGCTTTTGAGGCGGCGAATATGGGACTCGGCATTGCGGCAACGGTGCTTACGGTAGTTTCGGTAATACTAATGGTCGGCGAGTTTCTTTTCTATAAGGAAATGCTTGACCCGTTCTTCCCGAAAAGACAGTCGTGCAATGTGGTTTGTACCCGTAAGGCTTCTGGGGAGACAAAGAAAAGAATTGTTTTTGCGGGTCATATTGATTCGGCTTACGAGTGGTATTTCACACATCTCGGCGGCGGAAAGTTCCTGTTCACAATGATAAAGCTTTCAATAGGCTCTATCGGCTTGAATCTTGTTCTTGATGTTGCTTCGTTCTTTAATGTTCCGCACTGGCTTGACATTGTAATTATCGTGCTTGCGTTCATTACCGCTGTTCCGATAGCTGCCTGCTCGTTCTTCGTAAACTGGAAGCTTGTTGTTCCCGGCGCAAACGACAACCTCACGGGTGTGTTCGCTTCAATGGCTGTAATCCGTTATATGGAAGCGAATGATATCCGCTTTGAGCACACGGATGTCGTTGCGGTTTCCACGGGCTGCGAGGAATGCGGGCTCAGAGGTGCGAGAGCATATGCCAAGAAGCACGCAAACGACGGTATAGAGACTGTTGCGATTGCGGTTGATACACTTAAAGATTACGATTATATGGGTATATACAATAAGGATATGAGCGGCACTGTAACCCTTGACAAGCAGGTTTGTGCCATGGTTAAGAAAGCAAGCGAAAATGCGGGTCTCAACCTTCCTTATTCAAAGGTTTACTTCGGTGCTTCCGACGCTGCTGCTATTCAGCAGAGCGGTATCAGGGCTTCTGCTCTTGCCGCTATGGATCCGACTCCCGCAAGCTATTATCATACAAGAGACGACAAGCCCGATATCCTTGAGCCCAAAACGGTTGAGGCAAGCATAAATGTGCTTCTTGAAACCGCCTTTTTGTATGACAGTGAGGGATTGAAGGATACTTATTAAAAAATAGCGGTTTCCTATTGTTAAAACAGTATGATTTGTGTTATTATTATCTCAACATAACGCAAAAGGGGATTAAAATATATGAAAATTTCATGGAAAAAAACGGTCGCCGTTATGCTCTGCGTCATTATGACGGCAATGATTTTTGCCTCATGCAGCGCCGAGGATGTAATCGGAGATGAGGAGGAAACACCTCAGGAGGTAAGCGTAAAGGTTGACCTTAACGATTCAAGCTTTACATTTACATACGGTGAGTTAAAGACGGTTCTTCCGGCAGATAAGCTCGGCACTCTTTTTGAGGATTATGACGAGATTTCGGACGATATTACCATTGAGCTGAGCTACAATGACATCACAACAAAGTTCAGTGACGATGATTTGTGGAAGGATGTTCTCAACCTTCTCTCGGAGGAGGAAAAGGCTTCAATTAAAGCGAACGAGGCTAATGTTGTAGAATATTTTGTAAACAAAATCAATAACGCAAAGTCGGAAAAGCCGATTACGCAGTACAAGGAAAGCTTCTGGACGGACAGCGGCAGTATCAACTTCAGTCAGAACGGAGAGGATACCGACAGCAAGGTTAAAACCGCCGCTGAGTTCTTTGACTATTATGTTGTTAAGGGAGCAGGGGAAAAGCTTCCAAACGGAACGACCGAAAAGGGCGACGACCTTACCGACATTGTTTATCTTTTCGGCTCTGACAAAGCGTGTGCAATCACAGCGGACGATGTTGTTTCTGCGGTAAGCTCACTTTCGTATGAAACGCAGACCGTTACGGAAAAGGTTACAAACGAAAAGGGCAAAGAGGAAAGCCAAGAGGTCAAGGTGGTAACCGGTATCACGAGAATTATCACAATTGTTCTCAAGGATGATGCGGCTTCGGTCCTCAAGGCATACTCAATGCATGACAAGAACGCAATTCTTGACGAGATAAAAAAGGCTTCATCTTATTTCACGGTTGACGATTATTCGGTTGACTTTGACGGCTGCACGATCACGGCAACCTTCAACGCCGCTACGGATAACATTCTTTCCGTAACTTATGATAAGAATATGGATGTTTCAACGGTTGTGAACGGAGTGGGAGACCTCTCTTATCTCGGAAAGCAGGATCTCACATTCGGTTGCACGGACCGTATGGAATATCACTTCGGCTGGGACGACGAAGCAAAATAACCAAAGCGACAGAGACCGCCGATTCGGCGGTCTTTTTTGATACGGAGATAAATTATGAAAAACAAAGGGCAGAATTATACAATAAAGCAGATTGATCTTTCAAAAAAAAACGGAGTTACCGATAAAAGCCTTGATTACCTTTTTGAATACACAACCGTGGACGAGGGTAGCGGTTATCTCGGACATCCCGACAGCGTGCTGTTAAAGAACGGCGATATTCTTACCTTTTATCCCGAGGGTCACGGAAAGGGACGGGTATTGTCAAAGCGCAGTACCGACGGCGGCAGGACATATCTTGACGGCGACGGCGTAAAAAATCCTCCTGATAGCTGGAAGCTGTCAAAGGAAACTCCGACGGTTTACAGGCTCAGCTTTTGTGAGCACGATTGGAACGATAAACTGATACTTATATGCGGCAACCCGAAGTGGTGGGATGAAAAGACCTCCACGGGAGGCTTCAACTGCTCTGTTTCCGATGACGAGGGCGAGAACTTTTCCGAATTTGAGCTCTTCTTTAAGGGTGAGATTTATCCGATAGTGGCAATGAGCTCGCTTACACAGCTTAAAAAGGACGGAAAGTTCATTGATAAGTGGATGGGACTTTTTCACGATAAGAATTTTGTCAACTACAAGACCTTTCTGACCTTTGACGGAAACGGCAAAGTACATTGGACAACGCCCGTGCCGTATTTTTCGGCGTACAGGGAAATTGAAAAGAAATCGCAGATGTGCGAGGTTGAATGCGTGAGAAGCGACGGCGGCAACGGCAATGAGCTTATGCTTATTACCAGAAGCAATTCCAAAAGGATGAATTCGCTTCTGTCGTTTTCAACGGACGAGGGAGAAACATGGTCACAGCCCGTCTTTGCACCGAGCGCAATAAACGGCGAACGCCACAAAGCGGATTATCTTCCCGACGGCAGGTTGTTTATCACATTCCGCTCGATTGAAAGGGACAGAAGGAAAAATTTCAAATACAGTGAAAAGAAGCTTCGGGGCTGGTATTCCGAGGGCTGGATTGCCTGGGTCGGAAGCTATGACGACATTAAAAACGGCAGAGAGGGCGATTACAGAATTAAGGTGGCGCACACATATCTTCCGAATCAGACCGAGCCGTCCGTTACAGCAAATGCGGACACGGCATATTGCGGAAATGCGGTTTTGCCCGACGGCACGGTTGTTACCTCCTCATACGGAATTTTCTCCCCCGAAAAAAAGGCGCACGGCACATATTCGACCGATAAGGGAAAGCTCAAACGCAAGACCTTTATAGTCTCAAAGCGTATTAAAATAAAGGATGTTGAAAAGCTTTTATGAAAACAGAAAAATTAAAGCCCGTAAGCGTACCGAAAATCATTGCGGGAACGGTAATTTTTATACTTTTTACCCCGTTTGTGTCATTTGTGCTTAACTCCGGAAGTATAATAGGTATGGCACTCGGAATTGCGGTTATACTGTCGGGTGTGTTTTCGCAGAGGATAAAGAGCGCAATATCCGAAATTAAAAAGAAAAAGGGCGGTAGAGCGGTGCTGAAAATTCTTACGGTAATTCTTATAATTTTTGCGGTTTACTGCACGGCGGTTACCGTGAAAATACTGTCGTTCAGGGCGGACCCGCACGGTATACCGACGGATACTCCGGCGATTGTCCTCGGCTGTAAGGTGAACGATGAAACGCCGAGCACAATGCTCGAAAAGCGTATTGCGGCGGCATATAAATATCTTGAGGAAAACGAAAACGCCGTTGTAATAGCTTCAGGCGGCAAGGGCGACGACGAAAATATATCCGAAGCCGAGGCTATCAGAAATTCTCTTGTAGAAAAGGGCATTTCTCCCGAGCGGATTATACTTGAGGACAAATCGACCTCGACGGCAGAAAATATGCTTTTTTCCAAAAGAATAATGGACGAAAACAATTTGGGTAACGAAGCGGTTATAATAACAACGGACTTTCACCAGTTCCGTTCGACACTGCTTGCAAAGCGAAACGGGATAGAGCCGTACAGTATAAGCTCGAAATCAAAGCCGTTTTCGCTTCCGACGGTCATTGTCAGGGAGTGGTTTGCTTTTCTCGCGACGCTTTTGAAATAAACGCTTGACAAACACTCGGCGTTTTAGTATAATATCTGCACAACAAAGAAGAACACCCGTTCTCACCTGTGATTTTTAATGAAACAGGTCAATACTTTTTAGGACCTCGGTCTTATTGTGTGTATTGAGCGTGAACGGTTTTTGTTCACGCTTTAATTTATTGTTTAGGGGTGATTATCCATCGCTGTCAAAGAAATGCAACTCAATGAAGAAATCCGTGATAAGGAAGTCAGAGTTATCTCTGCGGACGGAGAACAGTTAGGTATTATGTCCGCCAAGGAAGCCCTCAAAAAGGCTGAAGAGAAAAATCTCGACCTCGTTAAAATCGCACCGCAGGCTCAGCCTCCCGTGTGCAAGATTATGGACTACGGCAAATACAGATTTGAGCAGACGAAAAAAGAGAAAGAGTCGAAGAAAAACCAGCGTATAATCGAGACAAAGGAAATCAGACTTTCTCTCAACATCGACACGCACGATTTCGATACGAAGGCTAATCAGGCGATGAAATTCTTAAAGACCGGTCACAAGGTCAAGGTTTCGATTCGTTTCAGAGGACGCGAGATGGCTCATCCGCAAATCGGCGAGGAAACAATGAAGAAGTTTGCCGAGGTTTGCTCGGAGCTTTCATCGGTTGAAAAACCCGCAAAGCTTGAGGGCAGACAGATGCTTATGTTCTTAGCACCGTTATCGGCTAAAAACAAGTAAGTAAACAAATCATTCAGGAGGAAATAGAAATGCCTAAAATTAAAACACATTCGGGAGCAAAAAAACGCTTCAAATTATCAAAGAACGGTAAGCCGATCAGAGCGCACGCTTACAAGTCTCACATTCTCAACAAGAAATCTACGAAGAGAAAAAGAAATCTTCGCAAGACCGCAGTTGCAGACGTAACGAATCAGAAGCAGATCAAGCGTCTTGTTCCTTACAAATAATCAATAAATCAAATGCGGTTTTCGACCGTTTTCACAAATTTTCGGAGGTAGAATAAATGGCACGTATTAAGGGTGCGATGATGACTCGCAAAAGAAGAAACAAAACATTAAAGCTCGCAAAGGGCTACTACGGCTCAAAGTCAAGGCTTTTCAAGACTGCTAAGCAGGCAGTTATGAAGTCCGGTCAGTATGCATATATCGGCAGAAAGCAGAAGAAGAGAGAATTCAGAAAGCTCTGGATAACAAGAATTTCCGCAGCTTGCAAAATGAACGGTATGAATTATTCAACATTCATCAACGGTCTTAATAAGGCAGGCGTTTCATTAAACCGTAAAATGCTTTCCGAAATAGCTATTTCGGATCCCGCAGCTTTCACAGCTCTTACAGAGCAGGCTAAAGCGGCACTTAAATAAGCTGGAACCACGCCTTGTTTTCGGGGCGTGGTTAATTTTTGCGTTATGAATTACATTGAAATCACTTCAAGAAACAACGAGAAAATAAAGTCGGTCGCAAAGCTTGTCTCAAGCTCAAGGGAGCGCAAAAGCACCTCGCTTTTCGTTCTGGAGGGGGCAAGGCTTTGCTTTGACGCCGCAAAGAGCGGATACACGGTAAAGGAAGCGTATTTTACCTGCGCCGCCGTTTCTAAATTTTCGGACTACACGGATTTTATTTCCGAAAATGCCGAAAGCGTTTATATGATAACCGAGGAGGTTTCGGAAAAGCTTTCGGACACGGTAAATTCGCAGGGGGTTTTTTGCGTTGTCGAAATGAAACACCGCAAGGGGTTTGAAATCGAGAGCACAAAGAAGTATATCGCACTTGAAAATGTCCAAAATCCGCAAAATCTCGGCTCCGTGGCAAGAACCGCGGAGGCACTCGGTATTGACGGAATAATCGTTTGCGGCGGCTGTGATATGTATAACCCAAAGGCACTGCGTGCGTCTATGGGCAGCCTTTTGCGTATTCCGATTATAGCGGTTGATAACCTCGTGAAAACGCTTTCACAGGCAAACAAAGATGGTATGCTCACTGCGGTTACCGTACCCGACGATGGCGCACGGGATATTACAAAAACCGATTTTTCCGGCGGCGTGATAGCCGTTATCGGAAACGAGGGCAACGGCGTTACTGAAAATGTCAAAAATGTCGCAAAGGAAAAAATCACAATAAAAATGAAAGGCGAGGCAGAGTCGCTCAACGCCTCTGTTGCCGCCGTTATCACAATGTGGGAAATAATGAGATGAAAGACTGTGAGTATTGGATTTGGCTCCAGAACGCCTACGGCGCGGGAGCTAAGATAAAGCCCATAATCGAATATTTCGGCTCCCCGAGGGAACTGTACGAGGCAGGTAGCTACGAATGGCGTATTTCGGGAATTGTTGACCAAAAGCATGTTCAGAGACTTCTTGAACACAGCCCGTCGGAGTCGGCTCGCATAATGCGGGTTTGCGAGGACAGGCATTGGGATATAATAACTCCGCAGGACGCGTATTATCCGTTTTTGCTCTCGCAGATTTCCGATTTGCCGGCAGTGCTTTATGCGGACGGTGATACGGACGCTTTGATGACCGAAGCTAACATCGCAATGGTCGGAACAAGAAATGCTTCCGTACAGGGATGTAAGGTTGCGGGCGCAATAGCGCAAAGGCTTTCGCTTGCCGGTATGACCGTGGTTTCGGGCGGTGCGCTCGGAATTGACGCCGCCTCTCACGAGGGAGCTTTGAGCGCAGGCAAAAAGACGGTAGCCGTGCTCGGCTGCGGTCTCGGGACTGATTATCTTAAAACCAACGAGGCTTTGCGTAACAGGATAAAGAAAAACGGCGTGCTCATAACCGAGTTTCCGCCTTTTTCACAGGCTTCAAGAGCTTCTTTCCCCAAGCGTAACAGGATTATTTCGGGTATGTCTCTTGCGACGGTTGTCGTTGAGGCAGGCGAGAAAAGCGGTTCTCTCATCACCGCAAAGGACGCTTTGGCGCAGGGCAGAGGACTCTATGCCGTGCCCGGCGATTTGTTTTCATCTGCCTATTCGGGCACTTCGGAAATAATAAACGAGGGGGCAAAGCCTCTTTTCAATGCGAGAGAAATCGTTGAGGATTTTATGGACGATTTTCCCGAAAAATTCGACCTCGCTCTTGCCGACGAACCGTTTGCGGTTATGCTGTCGAGGAGTGACGGCGCATTTTCTCACAGTATTGAGCATTCGGCGGAGCCCGTGAAAACCGTCAAACGGGAAAGCGTATCCGAAAGACCCGTAAAGATGGAACCGAAGCCGTTGCCCGATACGGCAAGCGAAACCGCAAAAAAGATTTATGCGGCAATAGACGGCGAGACGGAATTTGACGCCATCGTCGAAAAATCGGGACTTAATGTTGTAAAGGTACTTTCGGGAATTACCGAGCTTGAAATGCACTCTGTTATCGAGGTGCTTCCCGGCAGAAAATATAAAAAAATATAGTATAGGATGATTTTAATATGTCGAAATTAGTAATAGTTGAGTCTCCTTCAAAGGCAAAAACAATCCAGAAATATCTCGGCAAGGACTATAAGGTTACGGCTTCCGTAGGTCATATCAGGGATTTGCCTTCGTCAAGGCTCAGCGTTGATGTTAAGAACGACTTTGCGCCCAAATATGCTATTGTCAAGGGCAAGGAAAAGCTTGTCAAGGAGCTCAAGGAAATGGTTAAGGAGTCGGACGGCGTTTATCTCGCAACCGACCCCGACCGCGAGGGAGAGGCTATTTCGTGGCACCTTGCCACTGTTCTCGGACTTGACACAAATGACGAAAACAGGGTTAAGTTCAACGAAATCAACAAAACAAGCGTTGTTAAGGGTATAGAGCACCCCGAAAAGATTGACCTTGACCTTGTTGACGCACAGCAGGCAAGAAGAATACTCGACAGGCTTGTCGGCTATAAATTAAGCCCGTTTGTTTCGCAGAAGATAAGAAAGGGGCTTTCAGCCGGCAGAGTTCAGTCGGTTGCAGTACGCCTTATCGTTGACAGGGAAGAGGAAATCAGAGCGTTTGTGCCCGAGGAATACTGGACGCTTGACGCAAAGCTTACCGCTCCCGGTTCGAGGAAGGCTTTCTGCGCCTCGTTTACGGGCGATGAAACAGGAAAGGTAAAAATTGCCGACAAGGCTCAGGCGGACGCATATCTTGCAAGACTTGACGGTGCGGAATATACGGTAGACTCCGTGAAAGAGGGCACAAGAAGGCGTCAGCCCGCACCACCCTTTACAACCTCGACACTTCAGCAGGACGCATCGAGGAAACTCGGCTATCAGGGCAGAAAGACCATGAAGATAGCACAGGAGCTTTACGAAGGTATGGAAATCAAGGGTATGGGCGCAATGGGTCTTATAACCTATATGAGAACAGACTCGCTTCGTATCTCCGAGGAAGCTCGTGCGGCGGCAAACGACTATATAACCGAAACCTACGGCAAGAATTATCTCCCCGAAAAACCGAGATATTTCAAAACAAAGGCAAACGCACAGGACGGACACGAGGCAATAAGACCCACAACTCCGTCACTTTCTCCCGACAAGGTAAAGGACAGCCTTACGGTTGAGCAGTATAAGCTCTATTCGCTTATCTGGAAACGCTTTATGGCAAGTCTTATGGCGGCTTGCGTACAGGACACCGTAAAGGTCGGCATTAAAGCTGCAACCGAAAAGGATAAATCAGAGGGCAAGTACTGTGAATTTTCTGCTTCGGGCTATACCGTTAAATTCGACGGTTACACAAAGCTCTATGAGGTCTCAACGGACGATGACGAGGACGCAGAGAGCGTACTGCCTCCGATAAAGGCAAACGATGTTCTCAAGCTGAAAGCTCTTGACGGCAACCAGCACTTTACACAGCCGCCCGCAAGATACACCGAAGCGGCTCTTATAAAGGCACTTGAGGAGACGGGAGTCGGCAGACCGAGCACCTATGTTTCGATAGTTTCGACAATTCTCGCAAGAGAGTATGTTGTCAGGGAGCAAAAGCAATTAAAGCCCACCGAGCTCGGCGAGGCGGTTGTAAACCTGCTCAAACAGCAGTTCCCGAATATAGTAAATGTCAAGTTTACGGCTAATATGGAATCCGATCTCGACAAGGTTGAGAGCGGAGAGGTCGACTATATAAAAATGCTTCACACTTTCTATGACGGCTTCGAGAAGAGCCTTGAAAAAGCCAAGGAGGAGATGTCGGGCGTTAAAATTCAGCTTAAAGAGGATGTTACCGACATTCCCTGCGAAAAGTGCGGCAGAATGATGGTGGTCAAGGTCGGCAGATTCGGTAAATTCCTTGCCTGCCCCGGCTATCCCGAGTGTAAGAATACCAAACCGTATGTCGTTCAGACGAGCGCAAAATGCCCGTTGTGCGGCGGCAATGTTATCGAAAAGAAATCAAAGAGAGGCTACGCATTCTACGGCTGCGACAACTATCCCGAGTGTAACTTTATGACCTGGGATAAGCCCACGGACGAGGTGTGTCCCAAGTGCGGTAAATCACTGTTTAAGCGCAAGGGTGGACTGCTTGTGTGCCTTGACGAAAAATGCGGCTTTGAAAAGAAAGCCGAGCGCAAGAAAAGAACCAAAAAAGAGGAAGAATAAATGAAGGCGGCTGTTATAGGCGCAGGTCTTGCAGGGTGCGAGGCGGCGTGGCAACTGAATATGGCGGGAATCGAAACCGAGCTTTACGAAATGAAGCCGCAAAAGCGTTCACCCGCGCATAAAACGGATTTATTCGCAGAGCTTGTGTGCTCAAACTCTTTGAAAGCGCAGAGATTAAATTCCGCAGCAGGTCTTTTGAAGGAGGAAATGCGTACATTTTCCTCCGTATGCGTTGAGTCGGCATTGGAGAATTCCGTTCCGGCAGGCGGTGCTCTGGCAGTTGACAGGGACCTCTTTTCAAAAGCCGTTACCGAGAAAATAAAGGCTTGCAAAAATATTAAAATAATAAACGAAGAAGTGACATCACTCCCCGAAGCGGACGCGGTAATCATTGCCGCAGGACCGTTGGCAAGCGACGGCATTTCAAAAACCATACATACTCTGTGCCGTGACGGGCTTTCGTTCTACGATGCTGCGGCGCCCATCGTTTCGGCGGAGAGCGTGGATATGGACTTCGCCTTTACCCAGTCGAGATACGACAGGGGCGGCGAGGACGACTATATAAACTGCCCTATGAACAAGGAGCAGTACGAGGCGTTTTATGAGGCGATAATTTCAGCCGAGAGCGCAGAGCTTCATTCGTTTGACAAGAAAAAGGATGTTTATGAGGGCTGTATGCCCATTGAGGTTCTGGCTTCACGGGGCAAGGATACAATGCGCTACGGACCGCTCAAGCCCGTCGGACTTGTTGACCCGAGAACGGGGCACAGACCGTGGGCAAATCTTCAGTTGAGAAAGGAAAACAGACAGGGTACGATGTACAACCTTGTCGGCTTTCAGACAAACCTTAAATTTTCCGAACAAAAAAGAGTGTTTTCGATGTTCCCCGCACTTCACAATGCGGAGTTTTTACGCTACGGCGTAATGCACAGGAACACATTTATAAATTCGCCCGAATATCTTTGCTCCGATTTCAGCCTGCGTGAGCATAAAAACATTTTCTTCGCAGGTCAGATAACGGGCGTTGAGGGCTATATGGAGTCTGCGGCTTCGGGAATAATGGCAGGGCTCAACTGTGCGCGCAGACTTTCGGGAAAGGAAACCGTTACCCTGCCCGAAACCACAATGATAGGCGCGCTCTCACGGTATATAAGCGACGAAACGGTTAAAAATTTTCAGCCGATGGGCGCAAACTTCGGCGTTTTGCCGCCGCTCCCTGATAAGATAAGGGATAAGAGCGAAAGATATTCTGCGTTGGCTTACAGAGCAATGGACAGTTTAAAGGCCTTCAAAGGAGAAAACGGTATATGAAGATAATTGTTGACGCATTTGGCGGAGATAACGCTCCGCTCGAAATAATAAAGGGCTGTATCGAGGCGCAAAAGGAATTCGGCGTTGATATAATGCTCACGGGCGACAGGAATAAAATCGAAAAATGCGCAAAGGATAATTCCCTTGACATTTCTTCCTTTGAGATAAAGCAGGCGGATACGGTTTTTGAAATGACAACTCCGCCCACGGAAATACTCAAATCAAAAAGAGGTACTTCCCTCGGCGTAGGTCTTGACGCACTCGCACTCGGCGAGGGCGACGCCTTTGTGTCTGCGGGAAGCACGGGTGCGATTTTAGTCGGCGGCACGCTTATAGTAAAGCGCATAAAAGGTGTAAAAAGACCCTGTCTCGGCGCGGTTATGCCTACGAGCGCAGGTCCGTTCATACTTGTGGATACGGGAGCGAATGTCGAGTGCACGCCCGATATGCTCTGCCAGTTTGCAAGGCTAGGAAGCCTTTATATGGAGAAAATAATGGGTATTTCCTCTCCCCGTGTTGCACTCGCAAACATCGGTGCGGAGGAGACAAAGGGCACTCCGATGCTGGTTGAAACCTATAAAAAATTAGGCGCTCTCGACGGCATAAACTTCACGGGAAACATCGAGGTTCGCAACATAGCTTTCGGCGAGGCGGATGTTGTCGTTGCCGACGGCTTTACGGGCAATGTTATTGTGAAAATGTACGAGGGCGTTGCGAAATCAATTACAAATCAGATTAAAGAAATATTTATGAAAAACCTGTTCTCCAAGCTTTCGTATCTCGGCATAAAGTCGGGAATGGACGAATTTAAGGAGAAGATGAACTATAAAAAGTACGGCGGTGCGCCGCTGATAGGCGTTAAGAAGCCTGTTATCAAGGCTCACGGCTCATCGGACGCATATGCCTTCAAGAATGCCATAGGACAGGCGATAAAGTATATAGACAGCGGGTTTACAGATATTGTATCTCAGTCAATGAAAGACGGTGAAAAGGATGACTGAACTTGAAAATGCAATAGGCTATTCGTTTAAGGACAAGAGCCTGCTTGACAGGGCTCTTACTCACTCCTCATACGCAAACGAGGTTTTGAGGGAATATAAGGACAATGAAAGACTTGAATTCTTGGGAGACTCGGTGCTCGGGTTTATCACTGCCGAGTATCTTTTCTCACGCCACGAGGATTTCCACGAGGGCGACCTCTCGAAGCTGCGTTCCTATGCGGTGTGCGAGAAATCGCTTTTTGAATTTGCGAAAAAGATTGATCTCGGCGAATATATCAAGCTGTCGCACGGCGAGGATATAACGGGCGGCAGAAACAGACCGTCGGTTTTGTCCGACGCGTTTGAGGCTGTCATAGCGGCTATCTATCTTGACGGAGGAATCGATGAAGCGAAAAAATTCGTTTTGCGTTTCGTGGCTCCCTATGTTGAGACAAAGCCGAGCTTTAAGGATTACAAGACCATTTTGCAGGAGCTTGTGCAGAGAAATCACGGCGAGGAGCTGAAATATGTGCTTGTAAACGAGTCGGGTCCCGACCACGACAAGACCTTTGAGGTCGAGGTGCATCTGAACTCGAATGTAATAGGCAAGGGCATAGCCGGAAGCAAGAAAAAAGCCGAACAGGCGGCGGCAAAGCAGGCTTTGGAGTTGATGGGGATTTGAAAAAACACGCAAATGTAGCGCTTTTTGTTCCGCACGCAGGCTGTCCGCATCAGTGCAGCTTTTGCAATCAAAAGACCATTTCGGGTTCTGTTAAAGCGCTTACCGTGCCGGATATAGAAACGGCTTGCGAAATTGCGATAAAAAGCGGAAGCACCTCCCCGGAAAACTCGGAGATAGCTTTTTTCGGCGGAAGCTTTACGGCGATTGACGAGGAGTATATGATTTCTCTTCTTTGCGCCGCCAAAAAATACATTGATAAAAATTATTTCAAGGGTGTGCGGATTTCCACACGCCCTGATTGTATAAATGAGCATAAGCTTGAAATCCTCAAAAAATACGGCGTAACCTCGATTGAGCTCGGGGCGCAGAGCACCGACGACGAAGTTTTGCGCATTAACAGGCGCGGACACACCGCAAAGGACATTGAAAACGCAAGCAGGCTCATCCGTGAAAACGGGTTTGAATTGGGGCTTCAGATGATGACGGGACTTATGGGCTCGAGCTTTGAAAAGGATATAAAAACAGCCGAAAGGCTGATTGAATTAAAGCCCGAAACGGTCAGAATTTATCCCACAACAGTGCTCGAAAACACGCCTCTTGCGGAATGTATGAAAAACGGAGAATATGCCCCCGAAACGCTTGAGGAGGCGGTAAGGCTCTGCGCGAGACTGCTTTTGATGTTCCGTGAAAACGGGATAAAGGTAATAAGGCTCGGGCTTCATTCGGGCGGAAATGTGGAGGACGGCTACCTTGCAGGGGCGTATCATCCGGCTTTCCGTGAGCTGTGCGAGGGCGAAATTTATCTTGAAAAAATGCTCTCGGAGCTGTCCGAAAAAAGCCGTGAAAAGGAATATGTAATAGAGGTTCCCGAAAAGTCGCTTTCAAAGGCGAAAGGGCAGTCAAAAAGAAATGAAAAGGCATTGAAAAATCAAGGATTTTATTGTACAATAAAGGGAAATGATTTTTTAGAAGATTTTGATATTATTGTGAAGGAAAAATGATATGTTTCTTAAAGCACTGGAAATGCAGGGATTTAAGTCTTTCCCAGACAAAACGGTACTTGAATTCAATAAAGGCGTAACCGCCGTAGTAGGCCCTAACGGAAGCGGAAAAAGTAATATTTCCGACGCCGTGCGTTGGGTTCTCGGCGAGCAGTCAACCAAGAATTTGCGCGGCTCGAAGATGGAGGATGTCATTTTCGACGGTACGGATATACGCAAGGCGAAGGGCTTTGCCGAGGTAACGCTGCGCCTTGACAACAAGGACAGAACCCTCCAGAACGACAATGACGAGGTTTCCGTAACAAGGCGTTATTTCCGCTCGGGCGAGAGCGAATATCTCATAAACGGCGAGTCGTCAAGACTTCGCGACATAAACGAGCTGTTTATGGACACGGGTCTCGGACGGGACGGCTATTCCATTGTCGGTCAGGGCAAAATTGCCGATATGGTATCCTCAAAGACGGGCGAACGCCGTGAAATGCTTGAAGAGGCGGCGGGAATTTCTCATTTTCGTTACAGGCGTGCGGACGCGACAAAAAGACTTAAACAGGCGGAGGAAAACCTTGTCAGACTTCGTGATATTCTCACGGAGCTTGAAACGAGAATAGGTCCGCTTAAAAATCAAAGCGAAAAGGCGCAGAAGTTTATAATCCTTGCCGAGGAGAGGAAAGACCTTGAAATAGGCATATGGCTCAACACGATTGACCGCACAAACGAGAGGCTTCGTGAGCAGGACCATAAGATTTCTTCTTCGGAGGTAAACTATAAGCAGGCGGAGGAAGAGCTTGTCTCCATTGAGCAGAAGATTGACTCCGCAACGCAGGAAATTAAGAATATCAATATCAAAATCGAGGAGATAAGGGCACAGTCATCTGTATCGGACGAGCAGATTTCGGCACTTGAAACCCAGCTTAAGGTTGAGGAAAACTCGATTTTACATAACAACGAGACGATTGAAAGACTTCAAAAGGACAAGTCGGACGAGAACGAAACAGAGCAGCATCTTGATGAGAGAATCAAGGAAGCCCAGCAGAATATCGAAAACGCAAAGGCACAGGTCGCTGCCCTCGAAAACGAGATGGCGGAGCTCACCGCAAAAGAGGAGAGCATAAAAACCGACAACGCCGCTTTTTCGGACAGGGCTCAAAAGCTCTCTGCGGAGGTTTCGGCTCTTTCCGTAGAACTTGCGGATTGCAGGGTGTTGAGCGAAACGGCAAATTCCTCCGTCGAGGAAATCAAAAACCGTATAGCGGCAATCGACAGCACGCTCGGCGGCAGGCAGGAGGTCTATCTCAAATACAAAAAATCGCACGAGGCGGCGCAGGAAGCTCTCAAAAAGTGCGAGGACGAAATAAATTCCGTTAACAACTCAATCGACGGCTATACTCTCCGCTTGGAGTCGAGAGGTAAAAAGGCTTCGGACTGTGAGGCGCTTCTTTCGGAAAAGGAGAGGGAGTTCCACAAGACGGAGGACAGGATAAGAATTTTATCCGACCTTGAAAAGAGTATGGAGGGCTACTCGGGTGCTATAAAGGCGGTTATCCGCGAACAGCAAAGGGGAGCGCTCAGAGGTATTCACGGTCCGCTTTCACAGCTCATCACGGTAAGAGACAAGTACTCCACGGCGATTGAAACAGCCTTGGGGGCGGCGGTGCAGAACATAGTAACCGAAACCGAGAACGACGCAAAGAGGGCGATAGGCTTCCTCAAGAGCTCACATTCGGGTAGGGCAACATTCTTGCCGATTTCAGCAATAAAGGGCAGAACGCTTACCGAAAGAGGACTTGACGACGAGTTCGGATATGTCAATATGGCTTCGGAGCTTGTCGAAACCGACCCGAAATACCGTGAGATTATAAAATCGCTCCTCGGCAGGACGGTAGTCTGCGACGACCTTGACTGTGCGGTTGCGATTGCGAAAAAATACACTTACAGGTTCAAGATAGTTACCCTTGACGGACAGGTTATCAATGCAGGCGGTAGTATGACGGGCGGTTCGAGAACGCAGAACGCAGGCATTTTAAGCCGAGGTAACGAGATTGAAAAGCTCACAAAGAGCCTTGACGCTATGAAAAACGAAATGGCTTCCCTGCAGGCTGATTTCAAGCAGCTGAGCGAGGACAAGGCGGCGGCTCTTGCCGATTTGGAGGGCGCACAGGGCGATTTGCTCCGTAAGAATGAGGAGAAAATAAGGCTTGAGGGCGACTTGAAGCTTGCAAAAGAACAGCTTGATACCGTTTCGGGCGGCGTAGGCGAGCTTGCCGAAGAAAAACAGACTCTTCAAAAGAGAATCAATACAATAACCGAAAACGCTGCAAATGCGGTTGTCCGTGTAAAAGAGCTGAACACACTTATCTTACAAAAAGAGGGCGAGCTTGAAAAGCTGACGGGCGACAGGGAAAACATCACCGCAATGCGTGAGGAGCTTTCCGAAAAGGCGGCGCAGTTGAGCCTTAAAATGATGTCGCTCAACAAGGATATTGAGACTAACACGGACACTCTTGCACATCTCAATACCCGTAAGGAGGGGCACACCGACAAGGCGGGAGTGCTTGACGCCGAGATTGCAAGAATAAATGAAAAAAACGAGCAGTTAAGCAAAAATATAGAAAATCTTTCGCTCAACATCGAGGAACTGAAAAAAGGCACGAGTGCTTCGAGACAGGAGATTGACGAGCTTATTTCAAGCCGAGACGGATACGAAAAACAGCAGAGCGATTTGAGACTTCTTGAGCGTTCAAAGACGGTTGAGCGTGAACAGCTCGGCAACGAGCTTGCAAGGCTTGAAGAGAAGAAAGTCGCAATGCGTAAGGAATACGACGAATTAAGCGCAAAGCTCTATGACGAGTATCAGCTTACACGCCGTGAGGCGGCGGCTCTCGATATTAAAATCGACGATTATCAGCAGGCGGGCAAACGCCTTACCGAGCTTAAATCGCAGATTAAAGCGTTGGGTTCGGTAAATGTTTCGGCGATAGATGAGTACAAGGAGGTTTCCGAGAGGTACGAATTTATGTCAAAGCAGATAGGCGATGTCGAGAAATCGAAAAACGAGCTCAACAAGCTTATCTTTGACCTGACGGGCAAGATGGCGGCACAGTTCAGGGAGAGCTTCAATAAGATAAACGCCCACTTCGGCGAGACCTTCTCCGAGCTGTTCGGCGGCGGTAAAGCCGAATTGAGGCTTGAAAACGAGCTTGACCTGCTTGAGTGCGATATTGAAATCAAGGTTCAGCCTCCGGGCAAGAATGTCAAGAATATCGACCTTTTGTCGGGCGGCGAAAAGGCAATATCCGCTATCGCTCTTTTGTTTGCGATACTCAAGGTTACGCCTGCTCCGTTCTGCATTTTTGATGAGGTTGAGGCGGCTCTTGACGATGTAAATGTTGCAAGATACGCAAGCTATGTAAGACGAATGACCAAGAACACACAGTTTATTCTTATCTCGCACAGACGAGGCACCATGGAGGAGGCAGATGTCCTTTACGGCGTTACGATGCAGGAAAAGGGCGTATCAAAGCTGCTTGAATTAAAGACCGCCGAAATGGCTAAAAAACTTGGTTTGGCATAACGCCGAAAGGAAAAAGCAATGGGAATTTTCAGTAAAATCAACTTCGGTCTTACAAAGACCAGAAATAAAATGTCGGGCGCGATCGACGACCTTTTCGATAACGCCGACGAGGTTACCGATGACCTCTATGCCGAGCTTGAAGAAATTCTTGTTATGGCTGATGTCGGAATGGTAACAGCAGTTCAGATTACCGAAACGCTCAAAAAGAACGCCGAGGAGAAAAAGCTCAAAACTCCCGACAAGATAAAGGCTGAAATGAAAAATGTCGTTGCCGAGCTTCTTTACGGCGGCGAGGATATGGGGCTTATAACACAGCCGTCCGTAATTCTTGTAATCGGCGTAAACGGCGTAGGCAAGACGACAACTATCGGCAAGCTTGCCGCAATGTACAAGGCACAGGGCAAAAAGGTTTTGCTCGGCGCTGCCGACACATTCAGGGCGGCGGCGATAGATCAGCTTCAGATATGGGCTGACCGCTCGGGAGTAGATATCGTCAAGCATGCAGAGGGCGCAGACCCTGCGGCGGTTGTCTTTGACACCGTAAACGCCGCAAAGGCGAGAGACACCGATATTGTAATAATCGATACCGCAGGCAGACTTCATAACAAGAAGAACCTTATGGACGAGCTTGCAAAGATATACAGGGTTATTGACCGTGAGCTTCCCTATTCCGACCGTGAGGTGCTTTTGGTGCTTGATGCAACCACTGGTCAAAATGCGGTAAACCAAGCAAGGGAGTTCAAGGCGGTTGCCGAGATAACGGGAATTGTCCTGACAAAGCTCGACGGCACCGCAAGGGGCGGAGTTGTGCTTGCAATAAAGAACGAATTGGGTATTCCCGTTAAGTTCATAGGCGTAGGCGAGCAGATTGACGACTTACAGCCGTTTAATCCGCAGGCGTTTGCGGACGGACTTTTCCAGAAAATAGAATACGAGGAGGATGAAAATGAAAGCGAAAAAATTACTGAAAACATCTTGGGCGATTTACGATCTGGTGTCGATGGACACGGCGACGGCTCAGATGAAAATAAGCAGAACGGTAAAGAAACTGATTCATCCTCGCAGGAAGAAAAAACAGCAGAAGCAGACGGCTCTGTCTCAAATGAAAGCGGAGTTTCTCAATTACAACAGGCAGCGAAGATAATCGACGAGCTTGCGGTTGAAATGCTCGACGAGGTTCTCCCGAGCGAAGACCCCGAAGAAGAAAAAACCGAAGCGGCAGAGGAAAACCCGCAGCAGACCGAGGACGCACAAGCCGTTGAAGAAAATTCTAAGGACGAAGAGCCTGAGGATAAGGAAAACAAGAAAAAGAAGGGATTTTTTGGACTTTTTAATCGCCACTCATAATATGAAAAAAAGAGCCGAGCTTGAAAGAATTTTATCTCCGCTCGGTATAAATGTTAAAACTGCGGACGAGCTCGGTATTGAGCTTACGGACGTAGAGGAAACTGGCACGACCTTTGAGGAAAACGCAAGGCTTAAAGCCGTTTCGGGCTGTAAGGAAAGCGGTATGCCGTGCATTGCCGACGACTCGGGACTTATGGTTGACGCCCTTGACGGTGCGCCAGGTGTGTATTCGGCAAGGTTTGCGGGCGACCACGGAAACGATGAGAAGAACAACGACAAGCTGCTTGACTGTCTGAAAGGCGTTCCAGCTGACAAGAGAACCGCAAAGTATGTCGCTTGTGTTTGCTGTGTTTTCCCCGACGGTAGGGAGTTTACCGTCAGAGGCGAATGCCACGGCGTTATAGGCTACGAGAGAAAGGGCTCAAACGGCTTCGGCTATGACCCGCTTTTCTACATTGACGGCAGAGCGTTTGCCGAGTTTACGCCCGAGGAAAAGGACAAGGTAAGCCACAGAGGCAACGCCCTTCGCCTTTTTGCAGAGGAAGTTAAAAAGTATATATAATTACAAAAATTTTTGAATGTTGCGTAATAAAAAGGACGGCACAATTTTTAATTTATCTTGAACAGTGTAGGGCGGGGGCTTGCTCCCGCCGCACAACGCCCTTACGGGCGAGTGAAGAGTGAATAATGAATAGTGAAAAATTGGAAAGTTGTATAATAAAACCGGATAGCACAAGTTGAAAAACATATCATATAGCGTAGGGACAGGGCTCGCCCCTGTCCGCAAGAAATTACATATGAATTATGTTAACGGACAGCCGCAAGGGCTGTCCCTACGGATTATATCAAATAAAAACACAAAACACAAACAGGAGAAAATATGACAAGTAAAGAAAGAGCCGCTCTCAGGGCTCAGGCAAATTCGCTTGAAGCGCTTTTCCAAGTCGGCAAGGGCGGAATGTCTGACGCGCTTATCAAGCAGACCGACGACGCGCTTACTGCAAGAGAGCTTATTAAATTAAAGGTCTTGAGAGAGACTTGCCCCGACACACCGAGGGAGGCTGCCGAGTGCTTGGCGCTTAAAACAAATGCCGAGGTTGTCGGCGTTATAGGCGGAGTTATAATTTTGTACAGATACAATCCGAAGCTCCACGAAAAGAAGAAAACAGTGAGAAAATAATATGAAAACAGGTGTTTTCGGCGGAACTTTCAACCCGCCTCACAAAGGGCACACCCGTCTTGCAACGGAGTTTGCAAAGGAACTCGGTCTTGACAGGGTGCTGATAATCCCCGACAAGGCTCCCGTGCACAAATTGTCAAAGGGCTTGGAGTCGGACACGGACAGGCTCAATATGTGCCGACTTGCTTTTTCGGACGGGCTGTTTGAGATAAGCAGTCTTGAAACCGAGCGAGAAACGGACAGCTACACGGTTTATACCCTGCGTGAGCTGAAGAAATTATATCCGGATGACGAATTGTATCTTATAATCGGTTCGGATATGTTCCTTATGTTCGCAAAATGGTACGAATATCGCGAAATACTCGATATGTGCACGCTGTGCGTCGCTTCAAGGTGCGAGGAGGAAAGCATTGACGGGTTGAGACGCTATTCGGAAGAAGTGTTGAAAATACCGATTGACGGTCTTTGCGGAAACGGTATAATCATTTCTCCCACAGAGCCGTTTGAGATTAGCTCTACCGAGCTTCGCAGTTTGCTTAAATCGGACGGAAACACCGGCAGATACCTTGACCCTGCGGTCAGAAAATATATCGAGGACAGAGGACTTTATGGATACCGAAAGAAATGAAGAATTTGTCGAAGAAATCAAAAAAAGACTGAGTGAATACAGGTTTTACCATTCGCTCAATGTTGCCGACGAGGCTCGCCGTCTTGCAAAAAAATACGGTGCGGATGAGGATAAAGCCTTTACGGCAGGGCTTATTCACGATATAATGAAGGATACCAATTACGAAACCCAGCGGGGGATAATCGAGAAGTATTCTCACAAAATGACCCCGACGGAGCTTGCAAATCCGAAAATATGGCACGCAATGAGCGGCGAGGCATTTTTGCGGCACGAGCTTAATGTGACCGACGAGGAAATACTCTCTGCGGTGCGTTATCATACGACGGCAAGGGAGAATATGTCGCTTCTTGAAAAGGTCTTGTATATAGCGGACTACACCTCGGCTGAGCGCAATTACCCCGATGTTGGCATAATCAGGGAGAAGGCGGACAGAAGCCTTGAAGAAGCAATGCTTTACGGCTTACGGTTTACGATAAAGGAATGTGTGGATCTGGGTGCTGTCGTTCACCCCGACAGCATACTTGCATATAATGAAGTCGCAATTTTCGAAAAGGAAAAAGCGGGAAAGGATGAAAACAATGCAGACAAATGAACTGCTTGAAAACGCCGTCAAAATTCTTGACAATAAAAAGGCGGAAAATATTACGGCTCTTGAAATTACCGATTTGAGCTCGGTTGCGGACTATTTCGTAATCGTAAGCGGTACTTCATCGACACACATAAAGGCACTTGCCGAGGAACTGGAGGAAAAGCTTACGGCTCTCGGAAAGGAACCGAACCATATAGAGGGCAAAACCACGGGTTGGATTTTGCTTGATTACGGAACGGTTGTAGTTCACATCTTTACGCCTGCCGACAGGGAAAACTTTAACCTTGAAAAGCTTTGGCAGGATGCAAAAGAGGTCGATATTTCAGAGTGGATAACCGAATAAATAAATCACTACCGATACAGAGGTGCAATTATGGACTATAATTTCAGACAGACAGAAGAAAAATGGCAGAAAAAATGGGACGAAGAGGGCGTTTTCCACGCTGTTGACAATTCGGAAAAGCCTAAGTTCTACGGACTTGTAGAGTTCCCCTATCCGTCGGGCGCGGGTATGCATGTCGGACACATCAAGGCTTATTCGGGTCTTGAGGTCGTTTCGAGAAAAAGACGACTTCAGGGCTACAATGTGCTTTTTCCGATAGGCTTTGACGCATACGGACTTCCCACGGAAAACTATGCTATAAAGACAGGTATACATCCGAGAAAAGTTACCGATATGAATATAGAGAAGTTTACAAGTCAGCTT
Organism: Eshraghiella crossota; assembly: GCA_963624605.1. GTDB lineage: Bacteria > Bacillota > Clostridia > Oscillospirales > Acutalibacteraceae > Fimenecus. The sequence goes on from CAVFQD010000001.1 coordinate 57,041, forward strand.
AAAAGGGTAGGCTTCTCATTTGACTGGACGAGGGTTATCGACACCACGCAGGAGGACTACTACAAGTGGACTCAGTGGATATTCCTCAAAATGTTTGAGAACGGACTTGCTTTCCGCGACAAGACATTGGTAAACTACTGCCCGTCATGCAAGGTTGTCCTTTCAAACGAGGACTCGCAGGGCGGCAAGTGCGACATCTGCCATTCAGATGTCGTTCAGAAATCAAAGGATGTCTGGTATCTCCGTATCACAAAATATGCCGACAAGCTTCTTGAGGGACTCAACGAGGTTGATTATCTTCCGAACATCAAGCTTCAGCAGATAAACTGGATAGGTAAATCAAAGGGTGCGTTTGTAAACTTCAAGGTAAATGAGGCTGACGAGAGCTTCAGAATTTACACCACACGTCCCGATACGCTCTTCGGCGTAACCTTTATGGTTATGGCTCCCGAGCATCCCATAATCGACAAGTATGCGGACCTCATCGGCAATATGGACGAGGTCAGGGCGTACAGACAGGAATGTGCGAAAAAGACCGAGTTCGAGAGAACACAGCTTGTAAAGAATAAAACAGGTGTAAAGCTTCAAGGCTTTACAGCGAAAAACCCCGTCAACGGCAAGGAAATCCCGATTTATATTTCCGACTATGTTATGATGGGTTACGGCACGGGCGCAATTATGGCTGTTCCCGCTCACGATCAGAGAGACTACGACTTCGCAAAGAAGTTCGGTATTGATATAATCGAGGTTATCAAGGGCGGAGACGTCTCGGTTGAGGCTTATACGGGAGACGGCGAGATGGTAAACTCGGGCTTCCTCAACGGTATGAGCAATAAAAAGGACTCTATCGCAAAGATGATTGAATACCTTGAAGAAAAGGGCATAGGCGAAGAGGGCGTTCAGTATAAGATGAAGGACTGGGCGTTCAACCGTCAGCGCTATTGGGGCGAGCCTATTCCGATTGTTTACTGCCCCCACTGCGGAATGGTCCCCGTTCCCTATGACGAGCTTCCGCTTAAATTGCCCAAGGTTGAAAACTTTGAGCCGGGACAGGACGGCGAAAGCCCTCTTGCGAAAATTGATTCCTTCGTAAACTGCAAGTGCCCGAAGTGCGGCGCAGACGCAAGAAGAGAAACAGACACAATGCCTCAGTGGGCAGGTTCTTCGTGGTATTTCCTGAGATATATCGACCCGCACAACGATAAGGCGCTGGCAGACCCCGAAAAGCTTAAATATTGGGGTCCCGTTGACTGGTACAACGGCGGTATGGAGCATGTTACACGCCACCTTATCTATTCAAGATTTTGGCATCGCTTCCTCTATGACATCGGCGCAGTTCCGTTCAAGGAGCCTTACCTCAAGAGAACGGCTCAGGGACTTATCTTAGGACCCGACGGCGTTAAAATGAGTAAATCAAAGGGCAATGTCATTGACCCGAACGAGGTTGTTGATGTTTACGGCGCAGATGTTTTGAGAACCTATGTTCTGTTTATGGGCGACTATGAGCAGGCAGCTCCGTGGAGCGAGTCGAGCGTTAAGGGCTGTAAGAGATTTATCGACCGTATATGGAAGCTTCAGGATATTTTGACCGACGGCGATGAGTATTCAAAGGAGCTTTCCTCCGCAATGCACAAGACCGTAAAGAAAGTCGGCGAAGACATTGAGGAAATGAAGTACAACACCGCTATTGCGGCCTTGATGACGCTTCTCAACCAAATCTACGATAACGGCAGGATAAACCGCGCAGAGCTTAAAACGCTTCTTTTGCTTGTAAATCCCTTTGCTCCGCATATCACGGAGGAAATGTGGTCAACTCTCGGCTACGGCGAGATGATTGCAAAGGACGGCACATGGCCCGAATATGACGAGGCGAAGTGCATCGACGACACCGTTGAAATCGCAGTTCAGATAAACGGCAAAATCCGTGCTAAAATCGAGGTTGCAACCGACGCTTCAAACGATGAGGCTATCGCTGCGGCAAAGGCTGACGAAAAAATTGCCGAAGAGCTTAACGGCAAGAATATAATCAAGGAAATCTATGTTAAGGGAAGGCTTGTAAATATCGTCGCAAAATAAGGTGATTTTATGAGAGCTTTTAAGGAACTTTCAGACAAATTGATTGACATTTTCAGAAATACAAGAACGGCAGACGTTATGATGTACATAGCGTCTGTCGTTGCGTCTTTTTTCAGAGGATAAACGATTATGCACTTTAACAGGATAATTTCACTTGTGCTGGTAATAGCTCTTACCTGCCCGATATGCTATCAGACCGATTTATTCGCAAGGCGTACCGACTATTCAAATAAGGTAAAGGCTGTTTCGCAGGAAAGCGGCACATATACCGAAGCTGAAATTACAAGCGGACTTACCCGTGAGTTCGAGAGCAGGGAAAAGGATATTGACAGGCTGATAAGTGCCGCCGAGGCAAGTGGAGATACCGATTTCGGGGAGCAGGTAAACACAGCTTTTACAAGGCTTTATTCGCTTCTTAAAAAGGTTATACTTTCGGGAGGAAGCATTGAATACAGCGATGTGGAAAACGAGCTTACGGACATTTTCAACAGCCTGTTTGCACTTGACACAAAGCTCAACGAAATAAGCCCCGAGGCAATGGGCGACCTTACGAACAGAGGCTTTGTAACGCAGGCGATTTCCATTGTGTGGGATATTGTAACCGCCTTTGACAAGAGCAGGGTGGCTTCGCAGACTATGGAAACGGGCGTTACCCGACTTGAGGACATTCCCTATATCGACGACGGCACGAACGAGCATATGCTTGATGTTTATTATCCCGAGGGCACAAGCGAAAAGCTTCCCGTTATAATCGACATCCACGGCGGCGGACTTATGATGGGCGACAAGGATTCGAATAAGATTTACTGCTCCGTGCTTGCAAAGAGAGGCTACACGGTGGTATGCGTCAATTACAGACTTTCGCCCGATGTTCTGTATCCGTCGCAGGTTCAGGATATTATGGCGGCGTTTAAGTGGGTAAACGACAATGCCGACAGCTATAATATCGACCTTGACAAGGTCTATGTTACGGGCGACTCCGCAGGCGGCAACCTTGCTTATTATGTTCCGCTTGTCGAGACAAGTCCCGAGCTTTGCGAGCTTTACGGCGTATCTCCGTCGGGACTTCAAATTGACGCCTTGGGTCTTGTTTCGGGTATGTACGATATGAAAACGGGCGTCAATGCTCCGCTCATATCCTGCTATTTCGGCTTTGACTATAAAAACTCGCCGTATTATCCGTATTTACAGCCCGAAGAGGTTTTGCCGCTGGGCGAGCTACCTCCGTGCTATATGGTGTCATGTTCAAGGGATTTCCTCCATTCTTCGGCAGAACACTTCGACAGCGTTTTGACCGAGCAGGGGATTGAGCATGTTTACCGTGACTGGGGCTTGACCGTGAACAAGTCGTCGGGGCACATAACGAGTGTTGCGTATCCGGACCTTGAAGAGAGTCAACAGACCATTGACGAAATGCTTGAATTTTTTCAAATGCACACAGAATAAACACTTATGACGGCGTTCGCACACTATCGAGCCTTGAAAACAACAGGCGGATATAATATAATAATTGAGTTAGGACAGGGTCGGGCACGGCTCGGCAAATACATATATAAAGGCGGGTAAATTATGAAAAACAATATTTTCTATTTTGTTGTCGGTTCGCAGTTCCTCTACGGCGAGGAAACCTTGATTGAAATTGACAAACATTCAAAAATAATGGTTGACGGCTTTAATGCCGACAAAAATATTCCCTGTACCGTAAAATGGTTTCCGTGCGTTAAAACAAGCGAGGAAATTTACAACATAATGAACGAGGCTAACAACGATGAAAGCTGTGCGGGCGTTATTACCTGGATGCACACCTTCTCCCCGTCAAAGATGTGGGTAAAGGGTCTTACTGCGTTGAGAAAGCCTTATCTTCATCTCAATACACAGTTCAACCGTGAAATCCCGTGGAACGATATTGATATGGACTTTATGAACCTCAATCAGTCGGCGCACGGCGACCGTGAGCACGGTTATATTGCCGCAAGACTCCGTATGAACAGAAAGGTTGTTGTCGGCTTCTGGCAGGACGAGGATTTCACACGGCAGATAGGCGTCTGGATGAGAGCGGCTGTCGGTGCGGCTGAGTCGAGAAAGCTCAGGGTGCTTCGTATTTCAGACAATATGCGTAATGTTGCCGTTACCGAGGGCGACAAGGTCGAGGCTTTGATAAAGCTCGGCTGGAGCGTTGACCACTACGGCGTAGGCGATATTATCTCGGAGGTCGATAAGGTAACCGAGGAAGAAATCGACGAGCAGATGATTGCTTACGAAAACGAATATGAATTTGACACCGACAACATTCAGTCGGTTCGTTATCAGGCTCAGGAAGAGGTTGCGCTGAAGAAATTCCTTGACAGGGGCAATTTCAAGGCGTTCCATACGAATTTTGAGGATTTGCAGGGACTTCGTCAGCTTCCCGGACTTGCGGCGCAGGACCTTATGAGGCAGGGCTACGGCTTCGGTGCAGAGGGCGACTGGAAGGTTGCCGCAATGACGAGAATTATGAAGGTTATGGCAGAGGGCATCGGCAAGGGCACTGCCTTTATGGAGGATTACACGCTTCATCTTGAAAAGGGCAATGAAATGATACTCGGCGCTCATATGCTTGAGGTCTGCCCGACCATTGCCTGCGAAAAGCCGAAAATTCAGGTGCACCCTCTCGGCATAGGCGACAGAGAGGATCCTGCGAGACTTGTTTTCAAGGCGAAAAAAGGCTCGGCTATCGTTGTTTCGCTTGTCGATATGGGCGACAGGTTCAGAATGATTGTAAACGACATTGAGTGTCAGACGCAGGAGCACGATATGCCCAAGCTCCCCGTTGCGGGAGTTCTTTGGAAGCCGCTTCCCGACTTCAAGACCTCGGCTACGGCTTGGATATATGCGGGCGGAGCGCATCACTCTGTGCTTTCATACGACCTTACCGCAGAGCATATGCGTGATTTTGCCGAGATTATGGGCATTGAATTTGTATATATCAACAAGGATACAAAAATTCCCGAATTCAGAAAAGAGCTTGAATACAACGATGTTATCTGGAGGAACAAATAATGCTTGAACAGTTAAAGCAGGATGTTTACAGGGCTAATATGCAGCTTAAAGAGTTCGGCTTGGTTGTTCTGACCTGGGGTAATGTTTCGGCAATCGACAGGGAAACGGGCTTGGTTGTTATCAAGCCGTCGGGCGTTCCTTATGATACAATGAAAGCCGAGGATATGGTGGTTGTCGATTTGGACGGGAATATTGTCGAGGGTATGCTCAACCCCTCGTCCGACACACCCACACACCTTGAGCTTTATCGGAATTTTGAGAGTATCGGTGCGGTTGTGCACACACATTCTGCGTGGGCAACCTCTTTTGCGCAGGCGGGTAGGGAGATAAAGGCATACGGTACAACGCACGCAGATTTTGCAAACCGTTCCGTTCCCTGTACCAGAGGACTTACAAAGGCAGAGGTCGAGGGCGAATATGAGCTCAACACGGGCAAGGTAATTGTCGAGTGCTTCAAGAACGAAAGCATAAATCCCGACGACTGCCCGGCGGTTCTCATTCACAGGCACGGACCGTTCTGCTGGGGCAAAAGCTGCTTCAAGGCGGTTGAAAATGCGCTCATTCTCGAAGAGGTTGCCAAAATGGCATTTAGGACGGAGCAGATTGCCGCAGTTGAGCAAAAACAGGTCGGAATTGAGGATTATCTCCTCGCAAAGCATTATAACCGCAAGCACGGCAAGAACGCATATTACGGTCAGAAATGAATTAAATGTAATTTTTAAGGACGGATTTTCCGTCCTTATTTTTTGTAAAAATTAAACGATGACACGGTAGGGCGGGGGCAGCGCCCTTACGGGCGAGGTAAGAGTGAATAGTGAATAATGAATAGTGAATAGGTGTGGGTGCTTCGCACGGATTAAAAACTATAACGAACTGCGTAGGGATAGGGCTCGCCCCTGTCCTAAATCCTATTCACATAACATTAAACAAAAAGCAGACAGCCAAGCTGTCTGCTTATCTGTTTATTTCGGGGTTGTCTGTGCGCTCAAGAAGATAGTCAACGGAAACATTGAAATAATCGGCGATTTTAATAAGCGTTGCATAATCCGCCTCACGCAACGGAAATCCGTTCGGGGCGTGGAATTTTTATATGCAACCGTAGGACAAAATCACCGATAAAATTTCGCCGAATTCAATCGTTTTATATTTTGTATAAAATCGCCTTTTTTGTAAAAAATCTTATTAAAGGACAGGTGATTTTATGATTGAGCGTTTTGGCAAATACACATTGAAGCTGAACGAAAGGCCGTCGGTAATCGGATATGCGGGCGTAGTCGGCAAGACTGAGGGCGAGGGACCGCTCAAAGAGGAATTTGACCATATTTTTGAGGATGACACCCTCGGCGAGGAGTCGTTTGAGAAATCGGAGAGCAGTCTGCAAAGGGAGGCTGTTCTGCGTGCAATGATAAAATCGGGCAGACCCATAGAGGATGTCGAATACATTTTTGCGGGCGATTTGCTCAATCAGTGCACGGCGTCAACCTTTTCTCTGCGTGAGTTCGGAATACCGCTTTTGGGGCTGTTCGGCGCTTGCTCGACCATGGCGCTGTCGCTGGGACTTGCGAGCGTGTTCGTAAACTGCGAAGCCTCCGCTCTTGCGGTTGCGGCAACCTCGTCACATTTCTGTTCCGCCGAAAGGCAATTCCGCCTGCCACTCGAATATGGAGGTCAGCGCACCCCGACGGCGCAGAGAACCGTAACAGGGGCGGGGGCAAGCGTTGTGGCAAGGCACATTCCGAACAAGCCGTGCATAGAGGCGGTTACATTCGGCAAAATCGTTGATTTGGGAATTAAGGACTCTGCTAATATGGGTGCGGCTATGGCACCTGCGGCGGCAATGACAATTTCCGACTTCTTCTCCGACACGGGAATGAAGCCCGAGGATGTTGATATGATTGTCACGGGCGACCTCGGCTTTGTCGGAAGCGAGCTTTTGCTTGAGCTTATCGAAAAAGACTATTCGCTTGACATTTCGTCGGTCCACAACGATTGCGGAATGATGATGTATTACAGAGAAAAGCAGGATGTCCACGCAGGCGGCTCGGGCTGCGGCTGCGGAGGTTCAATCCTCAACACCTATTTTATGAACAGGCTTGAAAAAGGCGATTTTTCAAAAATACTGTTTGTGGCAACCGGAGCGCTGATGTCTCCGACCACATCCTTGCAAGGGGAGAGTATACCGTCTATAGCGCACGCAGTGCTTTTGTCAAAGCCCGACAACAACTAAAGGAGAATAGCGTGAAAAATCACGCTATTCATAATTATAGTGCCCTCAAAATTCGCCTGCGGCAAAATTTTGAGCCGGCAGAAATCACCATCACGCCTGTTCAGGCAACGCAGGTTAAATCGGTGATTTCCAATAAAAATTTGTTGCCTGAAAGGCTATGGTGATTAGCGTGAAAAATCACGCTAATCATAATTATAGTGCCCTCAAAATTTGCGATTGGCAAATTTTGAGATGGCAGAAATCACCATCACGCCTGTTCAGGCAACGCAGGTTAAATCGGTGATTTCCAATAAAAATTTGTTGCCTGAAAGGCTATGGTGATTAGCGTGAAAAATCACGCTAATCATAATTATAGTGCCCTCAAAATTTGCGATTGGCAAATTTTGAGATGGCAGAAATCACCATCACGCCTGTTCAGGCAACGCAGGTTAAATCGGTGATTTCCAATAAAAATTTGTTGCCTGAAAGGCTATGGTGATTTTTATGTTTGAACTTTCCGAAGATTTAAGAGTAATATCAGCGTTTACCAAAACTATAAATATATTAACGGCAGTTAAAACGGCAATGACGGTTGGGATAATAGTCTACTGCGTTTTTACGGGCTTCAAGGGAGTAAGCCTTGTAAAAAACGCTAAATAACAGATTATATGCGGCTCGGGGGACTTTGATATTTTACAAAGTCTCCCGACTTTTTTATTTTTTATTGAATTCCTACTAAAATTGTATTATTATAATATCAACCGAATTTATAATTTATTTTACTTTCAGGGAGACTAAAATGAAAATCTCGACAAAGGGCAGATATGCTTTGAGGCTTATGCTTGACCTCGCCATGCATTGCGACGAGGGCTATGTTTCAATAAAGACAATTTCGGGGCGGCAGGGTATATCCGAAAAGTATCTTGAGCAGATAATCAAGATGCTTTCAAAAAGCGGACTTGTCGAAAGCACAAGGGGAGCGCAGGGCGGCTACCGTCTTATGAAAAAGCCCGAGGAATACACCGTCGGGGAAATTCTGCGTGTTACCGAGGGAAGTCTTGCGCCCGTTTCGTGCCTTGACGACGCAGAAAACCATTGTGAACACTGCGATGACTGCGTGACGATTGAAATATGGCAGAATGTATTGGACGCCATAAACGAGGTTGTCGATTCGATAACGCTTGACTACCTCGTAAAGAAGCAGAAGGCAAAGGGGATTTGTTGCAACAAGGGTTGAGGAAATGAAAATAGATACACGGGAAATTCTGCGCTATTCGGGGTACAGAGGGGCTTCTCCCGACCGAAAAACGGCAGAAATGATAGAAGAACTGAAAAAAGAGGTTGAGCTTTGCTCAGACCCGAAGAGTATATATAAAGAGGTTGAATTTGCAAAAACGGAGGGCTCTGTAATCATCGACGGTATGGTCTTTCGCAGTAAAAAGCTCGTTTCGCATTTGAAAAATTCGGACAGGCTTCTGCTGTTTGCGGCGACTCTCGGCACTCCGAGCGATATAATGCTCCGCAAATACATTTCGTCAGATTCCGCAAAGGCGGTGCTTGCACAGGCAACGCTTGCGGCGGCTTGTGAGAGCTACTGTGACGAAATCTGCGATGAAATCGCCGAAAAAGAGGCGAAAAACGGATATTATCTGCGGCCGAGGTTTTCTCCCGGATACGGCGACCTTGATTTGACCTCGCAAAGGGAGCTTTTCTCCCTGCTTGACATTACAAAGAGGATAGGCATTTATCTCTCGGACAACTGTCTGATGATGCCGACAAAATCCGTCAGTGCATTTATAGGACTTACAAGAGACAGGGATTGCAGTATAAATTCGTGTGTTAATTGCGACAATACCGAATGTGAATTCAGAAAGGCGTGAAAAAATGAAATTCAAGGAAAAGCTTGGAAAGGAAATGCTCATATGCGACGGCGCAATGGGTACGCTGCTTATTGAAAACGGACTCAAAGCAGGCGAATTGCCTGAGCTGTGGAACATAGAGCACCCTGATATACTATATAAAATACACAAGCAGTATGTCGATGCGGGCGCAGACATTATTTCGGCAAACACCTTTGGCGCAAACCGCTTAAAGCTTGACGGTACGGGTCATTCGGTGGAGGAGATTATCACCGAGGGCGTGAATATAGCAAAAAGGGCGACTGAAAACGCAGGAAGAGATGTGTATGTCGCTCTCGATATGAGCACCACGGGTAAGCTGCTTGAGCCCTACGGCGATTTACCGTTTGAAGAGGCGTACGATATTTTCAAACAGCAGGCTGTGGCAGGCGAAAAAGCGGGCGCCGACCTTGTATTGCTCGAAACAATGGGAGATCTTTATGAAATCAAGGCGGCAACGCTTGCAATCAGGGAAAATACGAACCTGCCGCTGATAGTCTCAATGATTTTTAACGAAAAGGGTCAGCTCCTTACGGGCGCAGATGTCAGAACGGCGGTGTTTACGCTTGAGGGTCTCGGCGTGGATATGATAGGTCTCAACTGCGGTCTCGGTCCGAAAGAGATGTTTGAGCATGTTGAGGAAACGGTTAAGTATTCGAGCACACCCGTTCTTGTTAATCCCAATGCGGGATTGCCCGAATGTGTAAACGGCGTAACGAGCTATAAGGTCGGAGCGGAAGAATTTTCCGACGAAATGGAAAAAATCGCAAGGCTCGGCGTTTACTGCGTCGGCGGCTGCTGCGGAACAACGCCGGAGCACATAAGAATGACCGCCGAAAAATGCAAAAAAATACCGCTTTCTCCTGTAAAGGCAAAGCACTTTACTGCGGTAACTTCATATTCAAAAACAACGCTGATTGGGGAAAAACCGGTAATTATCGGCGAGCGAATAAACCCGACTGGTAAGAAAAAGCTAAAAGCCGCACTTGTGGAAAACAATATGGACTATATTGTCTCCGAGGCGGTGGCGCAAGCCGACAAAAAAGCGAATGTTTTGGATGTCAATGTCGGTCTCCCTGAAATTGACGAGCCGCAAATGCTTGTGCGTGCAATTAAAACCGTACAGAGCGTGCTCAATGTTCCGCTCCAGATAGACACCTCGGATTTTGAGGCTATGGAAAAGGCGCTTCGTATTTATAACGGTAAGCCGCTTATAAACTCAACAAACGGTAAAAATGAAAGTATGGAAAAGGTCTTTCCGCTTGCAAAAAAGTACGGCGGCGTTGTTGTTTGCCTAACTCTTGACGAAAACGGCATACCCGATACCGCAAAGGGCAGGATTGAAATTGCCGAGCGTATGATTGAAACCGCCGAAAGCTACGGACTTACAAAGGACGACCTTATAATAGACGCTCTTGCAATGACAGTGAGTACGGGTAAGGACAACGCAAAGGTAACGCTTGAAACGCTCGATTATGTGAGGAACACCCTCAGGGTAAACACCTGTCTCGGCGTTTCAAACATTTCGTTCGGTCTGCCGTCAAGGGAGATAATCAACACCGCATTTTTCACAATGGCGATGCACTCGGGACTTTCCGCAGGAATTATAAATCCGTTGAGCGATATGATGATGAACGCATACTATTCATATTGCGCGCTAAAGGGCTATGACGACAACTGCGAAAACTATATAAACAACATTGCAAAGGTCGAAGCGGTCTCAAGCGGAGAGACGGTCGATTTGAAAACCGCTATTATAAAGGGTATGAAAGCGCAGTCGGGCGAGTGTGCCAAGGCAATGCTTGAAAACACAAATCCGTTAGAGGTAATTGACGGATATATCATACCTGCGCTTGATGTTGTCGGACAGGCTTTTGAAACGGGAAAAATGTTCCTGCCTCAGCTTTTGATGAGTGCCGACTGCGCCAAGGCGGCTTTTGATGAGATAAAGCTCAAGCTTACTGCTGACGGCACGAAGCAAGAGTCAAAGGGCAAGATTGTCATTGCCACCGTTAAGGGCGATATTCACGATATAGGCAAAAATATAGTAAAGGTTCTGCTTGAAAACTACGGCTTTGATGTAATAGACCTCGGCAAGGATGTTGACCCCGAGCTTGTCGTTGAAACGGCAAAGAGGGAAAAGGTAAAGCTTGTAGGTCTTTCGGCGCTTATGACGACGACGGTCGCAAATATGGAGATAACAATAAAGCAGCTGCGGGAGGATTATCCCGAATGTAAGGTTATGGTCGGCGGAGCGGTACTGACACAGGATTATGCGGACAGAATAGGCGCAGATTTCTATTCAAAGGACGCTATGGGCTCTGTAAGATATGCGGAAAAGCTGTTCACAGAAAATTAACCCTTTTATGTAAAATTATGTTATAAAACCGTATTGACAATATCATACTAATGATGTATGATATATGCGAATTCCGACAAAAAAAGTATGAATTGGATATTTTTTCAGAAAAGAGATGTAGTTATGAAGGTTTATGCCGATAATGCGGCTACAACAAAATTGTCAGAAACTGCGCTCAACGCTATGATGCCGTATCTTACGGATACATTCGGCAATGCGTCGAGCCTTTATGACATAGGACAGCAGGCTCATCACGGCGTACAGGCAGCGCGTGAGACTGTTGCAAAGGTAATCAATGCCGACACAAATGAAATTTATTTCACTTCGGGCGGCAGCGAGGCTGATAACTGGGCAATCAAGGGTGTTGCAGAGGTTATGGCGAAAAAAGGTAAAAAGCACATTATTACAACTGCTTTTGAACACCATGCGGTGCTCCATACAGTTAAAAGGTGCGAGGAGCTTTTCGGCTGCGAGATCACTTATCTTCCCGTTTATGAAAACGGTATAGTCAAGGTTGAGGATGTCGAAAAGGCTATCCGTGAGGACACGGCGCTTGTTACAGTAATGTACGCAAACAATGAGATAGGCACAATTCAGCCTATTGCCGAGATAGGAAAGCTCTGCCACGAAAAGGGCGTGCTTTTCCACACCGACGCCGTACAGGCTGTCGGACATCTTCCGATTGATGTCAAGGCGCAGAACATTGATATGCTTTCAATGTCAAGCCATAAGTTCCACGGACCCAAGGGCATCGGCGCTCTATATATGAGAAAGGGTATCAGAATACCCAATCTTATCGAGGGCGGCGCTCAGGAGAGAGGCAAGAGAGCGGGCACCGAGGCTGTTTACGCTATGGCAGGTATGGCGGCGGCTCTTAAGGAAGCCAACGACAACCTTGCCGAAAATATGGAGAAAATGACAGCTCTTCGTAACAGACTCATTGACGGACTTCTGAAGGTCCCGTCAAGCAGGCTTAACGGAGACTGCGATAACAGGCTCCCGGGTAATGTCAATGTCAGCTTTGAGGGCGTTGAGGGAGAGTCGCTTCTTCTCTATCTCGATATGAAGGGCGTTTCGGCTTCATCGGGCTCTGCATGCACATCGGGCTCACTTGACCCGAGCCATGTTCTTTTGAGTATAGGACTTCCCCACGAGGTTGCACACGGCTCGTTAAGACTTACACTTTGCGAGAGCAACACCGTTGAGGAAATAGACTATATAATCAGTTGCGTCCCCGAGATTATTGACAGACTTCGTTCAATGTCTCCGCTTTGGGAAAGAATACAGAAAGAAAGAGGTAACGCATAATGGAATATTCAGAGAAAGTAATGGAACATTTCGCCCGTCCCCACAATGTAGGTAAAATCGAAGACGCCGACGGTATCGGCGAGGTCGGTAACGCTAAGTGCGGCGATATTATGAAAATGTACATCAAAGTAAAAGACGGCATTATTACCGATGTCAAGTTCAACACCTACGGCTGCGCTTCCGCTATCGCAACCTCATCAATGGCAACGGATATGATTAAGGGCAAGCCGATTTCGGAGGCTCTCAAGCTTACAAATAAGGCTGTCGTTGAGGCTCTTGACGGACTTCCGGCAGTTAAAATCCACTGCTCGGTTCTTGCCGAGGAGGCTATAAAGGCGGCTATCAAGGACTACTACGAAAAGAACGGCATTGAATACGACAAGGCTCTTTTCAAAGAGGACTGCTGCCACTACGAGCACCATCATTCATAAATAAAAGTATTGCTTTAGCCTCCGGTATATCGGTAATCGGCTCTTATACAGATTCCGATATACACGGAGGCTATTGTATTGCTTTTATCATCGTTTGTCCAGTATAATGAACGGACAGAAAAATCCCCGATATCGAATTACGATATCGGGGATTTTGTATGTCTTAAGCTTATTTGTAAAGAGTTACCGACTGGTCGAATGCTCTGTTACCGGTCTTAATGCCATCCTGATAAAAGTAGTCGAACATATCAAGTACGCCGTCCTTTGAAAGGTCTGCCGCAATGAAATATACACTGTCGGATGCAATCAAGGTTGTTGCGTCAAATGCGTCGCTCATAATCATATCTGAGTCTGTCTCATCAACAAGACCGTCGCCGTTTACATCGCCGTAAAGGATTACGGTAGCAACCTCATAAACAACTGAAGGATCCTTTACGGAAACACATTTTACAACACAGCCTGTTCCGACATAATCGCTGTCGCCGAGAACAGTATCGTCTCTTGTAATTATAATCTGTGTGCCGTCGTTTTCAAGCTGTGCCTTAAGCTCGCTTACCGAGTTTGCGCCGACGGTAAGACCGACCATATAGGTGTATTCGGTTTCTCTGTCAATCTTAACCGAAGCATCAGCCTTTTCAACTATCTTGGTAAGTTCAAGAGAGTCAACAGCTGTATTGAGGTCTTCCTGAGCTTTTTTGATTTCTTCAACTGTTGCGTCGGGATTGTCAAGAACTGTCTGTGCGTTATTGATTTTCTCTTCAAGAGCCTTGTAGGTTTCCTCTGTGTAGTCGCTCTTGTCAAGCTTGTTCAATTCGTCAACCTTGTTCTGAAGATCTGTCTTATCGGGAGTGAGAGCGCTCATAGCGTTTTCAAGGTCGCTCTGAGCCTGCTTAACCTCTTCAAGAGTAGCGTTTTCGTTGTCAAGCACTGCCTGTGCGCTTGCTATCTTTTCTTCGAGAGCCTTAACGGTTTCCTCTGTATAGCCTGTGGTGTCGAGAGCGTTAGCCTCGTCAACCTTGCTCTGAAGAGCCGTCTTGTCGGGAACAAGATTTGTTGTTGCATTGTTAAGTTCTTCAAGTGCAGTCTTAATTTCCTCAACTGTAGCATCGGGATTATCAAGAACTGTCTGTGCGTTATTGATTTTCTCTTCAAGAGCTTTGTAGGTTTCCTCTGTGTAGTCGCTCTTGTCAAGCTTGTTCAACTCATCAACTTTGTTCTGAAGATCTGTCTTATCGGGAGTGAGAGCGCTCATAGCGTTTTCAAGGTCGCTCTGAGCCTGCTTAACCTCTTCAAGAGTAGCGTTTTCGTTGTCAAGCACTGCCTGTGCGCTTGCTATCTTTTCTTCGAGAGCCTTAACGGTTTCCTCTGTATAGCCTGTGGTGTCGAGAGCGTTAGCCTCGTCAACCTTGCTCTGAAGAGCCGTCTTGTCGGGAACAAGATTTGTTGTTGCATTGTTAAGCTCTTCAAGAGCAGTTTTGATTTCCTCAACGGTAGCGTTTTCGTTATCAAGAACTGTCTGTGCGTTAGTTATCTTTTCCTCGAGAGCTTTAACGGTTTCGTCAGTATAACCTGTCTTGTCAAGCTTGTTCAATTCGTAAACCTTGTTCTGAAGCTCTGTCTTATCGGGAGTGAGAGCGCTCATAGCATCGGTTATGTTCTTGATTGCATTCTGCAAATCTTCGATTGAAGCAGCTTCGTCATTAAGCGTTGTTGTGCCGTTTGTAACAGCCTCGGTCAAAGCGGCAACGCTGTCGGAAGTGTAATCCTCTGTTGCAACGCTGTTTGTACTTTCAATGGTCTCGGTAAGCTCTGCTTTCAAGGAAGCCTTGATTGCTTCAATGATTTTTGCGTTCATCTCATCAATTTGAGTCTGCTCAAACCATACTGTGCCGTCGGTCATGTGAGCGTTTTCTACGCTTTCAACAAGCGTGTTGAGCTCGGTAAGCGAACTGTCGGCAGCAATAAGCTCCTTTGCAAGTTTTACTGTCTCGATAAGCTCCGTTTCGTCAACAATATTGATTGTAAGAGTTATCGGTTCGCTGTCATCTGTGTTGTATGTTTTTGAAGTTGAAGTGGTTGCGCCGGCCTTATAGTTGATATTTACGCCGACAGTATAGCTTCCTGCACCGGGGCTTGTGAACGAATAAACAGCGTCCCAATAATATGCGTTATTTTTCTTTTGATTATTGAAGCCTGAACCTATATAGCCGTCAAGCGAAACGTTACTGGGTGCCGACGGGGTGTCGGAGTCGAGATCCGTTCTTGCATTCCATGTAACATTGCCGTCCGAGAAGGATGTGCCTGTAAATGTTACGGAAGAAATTATTACATGGTTTATTCCGTCATTTTTGAATACAGAGTAAAGGGATGTTGTTGCGAACACCTCGTTTTCCTGCGTCTGAACAAAGCCGAACTCGGTGTTTGAAATAGACATGGTAACATAGTTAGTGCCTTTACCGTCGTTGTTTTCGTGCTCCCATGTTCCGGAGCTTGATACGGGTGCGGTTGCGGCTGTAGTGCTCAACGCCATAATCGGCAAAGCCGTAACCGTCATAACAAAAGCAAGCAATACGCTCAGCATTTTGTTGAACTTACGATTCGTTTTCATAAATATGTTCCTCCTAATTTGAATTCAAGTTATTATACAGTCGGAATTCAACAAAATCAATACAAAATGATTACAAATTTGTGAACATTTTACGACCTTTTTTATGTATTTTTTTATCGGTCAACGCAAATGTGTAAAAATGCACATTTTTTCGCAAAAGCAGTTGATAATATTGTGTAAACCGTAAAATCAAGAAGTGAGTCAAAGCTATATGCCACAAGGCGTTGAGGCACTTTTTCATACAAAAGAAAAATTGTGCGAAAAAGTTATTGACATATGTCAGAAATGAGATATAATAGACACGAAAGGTCGAATAAGACGATTATTTGGAGGGACTTTTATGGCAAGACCCAAAAAGCAAAGACGGATTTGTTCATACCCTAAAGTAATGGGCTTCAGACCGTTCGGCGATTACGCCGAAACTGTTGATATGACCTTTGACGAATATGAGGTAATGCGGCTTATGGATACCCTTGGGTATTCGCAGGAGGAATGTGCGCTTCAGATGGATATTGCGCGTTCAACGGTAGCTTCGATTTACGATTCGGCAAGGGCAAAAACGGCAGACGCTATTATTTACGGAAAGTCGCTTGTAATCCACGGCGGGGACACAGAGCTTTGTAAAGGAAGCTCAACCTGTTGCGGACAATGCGGGAAAACAGCCTGTAAGGACTGCGGACACGGCTCAAGCGTTTTGTGCAGGGCGAAGGCGGCTAATCGGATAATATAAAATGTAAAAAAATATTTCTACGGAGGAAAACAAATGGAAGCATGGAGAGGTTTCGGTAAAGGCGCATGGTGCGACAGAATAGACGTATCCAACTTTATTAAATTGAACTACACAGCCTATGACGGCGACAGTTCTTTCCTTGAAGGACCCACAGACAGAACACAGAAAGAAATGGACAGAGTGCACGAGCTGCTCATTAAGGAAAATGACAACGGCGGCGTGCTTGATGTTGATACGGAAAGGGTTCTTTCAATCCTTTCACACGATCCGGGTTATGTAGTTGACAAGGACACTGATATCATTGTAGGCTTGCAGACAGACGAGCCGCTTAAAAGAGGCGTTTCGCCGTTCGCAGGCTTCAGAAACGCAGTTCAGGCTTGTAACGCATACGGCTATGAGCTTTCGGAAAAAATCAAGGACGAGTTCACATACAGAACAACTCACAACACCGGTGTTTTCAGAGCGTACACCGACACTATGAAGGCTGCACGCCACGCAGGTATCCTCACAGGACTTCCCGACGCTTACGCAAGAGGCAGAATTATCGGCGATTATCGCAGAATTGCTCTTTACGGTATGGATTATCTTATCGAGCAGAAGAAAGAGGACAAGCGCAAGCTCGGTATGAAAGAAATCCTTGACGAGGAGACAATCCACACTCTTGAGGACCTTTCAAAGCAGCTCGACTTTATGAATCAGCTTAAAGGACTTGCTCTTTCATACGGCTATGACATTTCAAAGCCCGCAACAACCGCAAAAGAGGCTATTCAGTGGCTTTACTTCGGTTACCTCGGTGCTGTCAAGGAGCAGAACGGTGCGGCTAACTCAATCGGCAGAATTGCCGAATTTATGGATATTTACATTCAGAGAGACCTTGAAGAGGGTACGCTTGACGAGGTTCACGCACAGGAGCTTATAGACGACCTTGTTATCAAGCTTCGTCTTGTCCGCCATCTGCGTACACCTGAGTACAATGACCTTTTCGCAGGCGACCCCGTATGGGTTACAATGGCTCTTGCAGGCGTAACGGGCGAGGGCAAGCATATGGTTTCAAAGACCTCTTACCGTGTTCTTCAGACTCTTTACAACCTCGGCTCATCGGCTGAGCCCAACATTACGGTTCTTTGGTCGGACAGACTTCCTCAGGCGTTTAAGGATTTCTGTGCTCAGGTTTCAATCGATACCGATTCAATCCAGTACGAAAACGACGATGTAATGAGAAGAATGTACGGCGACGACTATGCAATCGCTTGCTGCGTTTCGGCAATGAAGATGGGTAAGCAGATGCAGTTCTTCGGAGCAAGATGCAACCTTGCAAAGGTTCTTCTTATGGCTCTTAACGGCGGTAAGGATGAAATCGAGGGCGCGCAAATTGCTCCCGAGGGTGAAATCTTCGAAGATAAGACTCTTTCGTTTGACGAGGTTTACACGGCATACAAGAAGTACCTTTCATGGATGGCAAGACTTTATGTCAACACCATGAACATCATTCACTATATGCACGACAAGTACGCTTACGAGAGACTTATGATGTCGCTTCACGACACTGATGTTGAGCGCCTTATGGCTTTCGGCGTATCGGGCTTCTCGGTTGCTATCGACTCGCTTTCGGCTATCAAGTACGCCAAGGTTACTCCCATAAAGGATGACAGAGGACTTATCACAGACTTCAAGATTGAGGGAAAATTCCCCAAATACGGCAACGACGATGACAGAGCGGACCTTATAGGTAAAGACCTTATCGAGTACTTCTACAAGGAGCTTTGCAAGACTCCCTGTTACAGAGGCGCAAGACATACCCTTTCAATCCTTACAATTACATCAAATGTTATGTACGGCAGAAAGACAGGTTCAACTCCCGACGGCCGTAAGGCAGGCGAGCCGTTTGCTCCTGGCGCTAACCCCATGCACGGCAGAGATTGCGAGGGCGCTTTGGCTTCACTTAACTCCGTTGCAAAGCTTAACTACGCTTGCTGTCAGGACGGTATCTCAAACACCTTCTCAATAACTCCCGACGCACTCGGAAGCGATAAGGAACAGCAGATCGAGCACCTTACGACAATGCTTGACGGTTACTTCGAACAGGACGCACATCACCTCAATGTAAACGTGCTCAACCGTGAAAAGCTTATTGCCGCAATGAACGACCCGACTCTTTATCCCTCGCTTACAATCAGAGTTTCGGGCTATGCGGTAAACTTCAACAAGCTTACAAGAGACAAGCAGGAAGAGGTTATTGCCCGTACCTTCCATCAGTCAATGTAATCACAGACCTTTTGAGAATAATAAAACGGGTGGAGAAATCCACCCGTTAATTTTAGAAAAGGAGATAAGCTATGGCGAATATACATTCCTTTGAAAGCCTTGCCGCAGTTGACGGCGAGGGAATACGCTTTGATGTCTTTTTCAGCGGCTGCCCTCTGCGCTGTGCCTACTGTCACAATCCCGACACATGGCACCACAAGGGCGAGATAGAGATGTCGGCAGAGGAACTTTTCAATAAAATAAAACGCTATAAGCCTTATTTCAAAAAGGGCGGCGGCGTCACATTTTCGGGCGGCGAGCCGCTTCTCAACGCAAAGTTTATAAACGAAATTGCGCCTATGCTCAAAAGCGAAAATATCGGCTATTGCCTTGACACATCGGGAAGCGTCGAGCTGACAGACGAGGTCAAAACGGCAATTGACAACGCCGATATGGTTATCCTTGATATTAAGTTTTATAATCCGTCGGACTATAAAAAATATACAAAGGGCGAATTTGAACGCTTTGTCAAAGTGGGAAAATACGCAAGCGAAAAAAATGTGAGGATGTGGCTTCGCACGGTTGTTGTGCCGGGTATCAACGATACCGAAGCGGCAATGGACGAATACGCAGAGCTTTCAAAGCAGTTTAGGTTTGAAAAATATGAATTGCTGGCTTTTCATACAATGGGATTTTTTAAGTATGATGAGCTGAAAATCGAAAACCCCTTGAAGAACACAAAAGCGCTCGACAAGTCAAGACTTCACGAATTGCAGAAGTACCTTGATGAAAAAACAGGCGTAAATTGACGCACGGTCAAACGATGATATGCAACGCTTCGCACGGATTAAAAATTATAACAAACTGCGTAGGGCGGGGGCTTGCTCCCGCCGCCTAATTGTTGTTGATTTATCGCAATTTATGGCTGATATGAAATTGAAAGCAAAACACCGTTATCCGTAGGGACAGCCCTTGCGGCTGTCCGAGGTTTATATCAAATTCGGTTTGTGCTTCCGCCCCATCTTAGAGGGGGTGGGCATTTTTTCGCAGAAAAAATGACTGGGGGAGTTCTTTTTATAATTTGGTGTAACCTGTTTAACTCCTTCAGTCTCGCTTCGCTCAACAGCTCCCTCGGGGAGGGAGCGTAACTTCTCGGACAATTTCATATTTACTAGCGGACAGGGGTAAGCCCTGTCCCTACGGCAATTCGATATTTATTAGCGGCGGGAGCAAGCCCCTGCTCTACGCTACCGACTTTTGCGGCTGTCCGAAAATCCGTTCCCGTTTCGTTTGCTTTGTATTCCGAAAACTGATAAAATGTAAACATCAAATACATTATGAGGTGCGATATGTTTTTCAGAAAAAAGAAACCGTATCCAGAGCACAGCTATCCTGTTGAGCAGATACCCTCAACCGAGCCGAATAAGTATCAGCTGGCGCAGATTGAGCGCAAATTCGGAATGTTCATACATTTCGGAATGAACACCTTTAACAACACCGAGTGGTCGGACGGAAAGCTTCCCGTTGACAGTTACAGACCGAGTTCAATCGACGCCGAACAATGGGTCAGAACCGCATATGAGGCGGGTATGAACTTTATTGTTCTCATTACAAAGCACCACGACGGCTTTTGCCTTTGGGACACCGACACCACCGAATATTCCGTGAATTATTCGCCCGTAAAGACCGATGTCGTCAAAGCTGTTTCCGAGGCGTGCAAAAAGTACGGCGTAAAGCTCGGACTTTATTATTCGCTTTGGGATAGGCACGAAAAATGCTATAAGGATGACGAAAAATATGTCGAATATATGCTAAAACATTTGTCGGAGCTTACCGACGGCAGATACGGCGAGGTTGTTGAGCTTTGGCTTGACGGCGGCTGGGATAAGGCTTGCCGCAGGTGGGGCTTGGACAGGATATACAATCTTGTCAAGACAAATCAGCCGCAGTGCCAGATAGGCGTAAATATCACTATCGGTAAATACAAGGAGAAAAAAGCAAAGCCCGACAAGAATTATCTTCCCGAAAAATACCGCTACGGCGACCCGATAAGTATGTTCCCGTCCGATTTCAGACTTTGGGACCCGAATATGTGCCGTGCGGACGACCCGAAGGTTTATACCTTTAACGGTCGGAAATATTATATGCCTTTTGAATATACAATCTGTTCGAGAAGCTCGGGCAACTGGTTCTATTCCGACACCTACGAGGGCAATCCGCTTATGAATGTTGACGATATCGTAAAGAATTGCAAAACGCTTTTCGACGCTCAAAACCTTGCGGTTATAAATCTTCCGCCGAATAAGGACGGCAGACTTGTAGACGGCGACATTGAAAATCTTATGAGGATTTCCGACAAGCTCGGAATAAGGCGTGAACTCGGGGAATAGACTTAATCGACACAATTAAAGAATTCCATTGGCTTTTTTCGTTATTTTAACCAAATATTGTTCTGTTATTTCTACAGCAAAGGTGCATATTTTATAGTATAATTGAAATAAGAAAATCTATAAAAGGGGTGCACTATGTCAACAAAAAACTATCTTCCTAAAAAGGAACTGTATTCATTCTGCTTTGCGGCTATGGGTCAGGGTATGATTTACGCCATGATGTCAAGCTACATAAGCGACTATTATTTGAATGTGTTGCAGCTTGCGCCGATGTTTGTGATGCTGCTTATGCTTCTTGCGAGGGTGTGGGACGCCATAAACGATCCGCTTATGGGTATGATTGTTGACAGACATACCACGAAACGGGGAAAAATGAAGCCGTATATTATCTATGCCGCAATACCGATAGGCATATTTACGGTGCTTATGTATTTAAGCCCCAATCTCCCTAAAACGGCACTTATGGTATACTCCGCCGTCGTCTATGTCTCGTGGGGTATGATATACACCATGGCTGATGTTCCGTTCTGGAGTCTGCCCAATGTGTTGACCCCCGATGCGGAGGAGAGGGGAAAGGTAATTTCCCTCGGCAGAACCTTTAACGGCGTAGGCTCGGCTGTACCGGAGGTGCTGTTCCTTGTAATCGGTCTTACGCTTCCGAAAATACTTGGTACTGCTGACGGACTTGATTACAACAAGAAAAAGTATCTTATTATGGCAATCGTCACGGTGGTTATAGGAATTTTGCTGTATGCAAACTCCTATTTCAAGGTTAAGGAAAGGGTTGTCATTCCCGACAGAAAGCCTCAGCCCGGCGAGCCGAGCCAGCTTTCAAGAATTTTCAAATGCAAGCCCCTTATGCTTGTTATCGCAATGGGCATACTCTCCTCTGGCAGATATATGGTTCAGGCGGCGGCAGTCCATGTCGCAAGATACGCTTTCTACATAGGACCCGACCTCGGCGGACTTTCGGACGCAGAGCGTGTGGCGGCGATAGAGGCGAGCGTTTCCTCCGTAAAGACGATATTTCAGGTTTGCGCGATAGTCGGTATGTTCGGCGCAATGCTCTTTATGCCCGTGCTTATGAAAAAGTTTGACTACAAAAAGATAGTAATTGTAACCTGTCTGCTCGGCTTTGTAGCAAGTATCTTCACAACGCTTATCGGTTGGTTTACAATGAATCTTTACATTTGTATTCCGTTTGTGCTTATTTCCTGCATACCGCTCGGCGTACTCAATGTTATTTCATACGCAATGATAGGCGACTGCCTTGACTATATGGAGCTTAAAACGGGCTTCAGAGACAACGGCCTCGGCTCGGCTTGTCAGGGCTTTGTAAACAAGCTCGGCAATGCGCTTGCGACCTCGGGAATTGTCCTTATGTATATGTTTATAGGTCTTGAACCCGAAAAGATGTACAGCTCGACCGCGATAGTGGCGGCGACCGACCTTGCGGCAGGACACCGCTTTGCAATGTTCTCGCTTGTCTCAATCGTTCCGGGCATCAGCCTGCTTTTGTGCGCGATACCGATGTTCTTCTACAAAATTTCGGGCGACAACAAAAAACGCATACTCGAAGAGCTTGCCGAAAAGAGAAAAGAAGAAGGCATTGTAATAGAATAATAAAGACATAATAAAACCCTCTTGCGAATGTTCACAAGAGGGTTTTATGTTATGATTTTATTCATTTATAAAGCTGTACTTTTCGATAATCGACTCGACTTCCTTTGAAACAACTCTGAAGACGTCGCTTCCGAGCTTTTCGTATGTCGCGTCGTTCTCTTTTCTGCAAATCATCGCGAACGCCTTGCCGACCGCGCTCGGAATATCGTCCTTTTTAACCGCAAGATAATAAAAGCTGTATTCCACACCGTCGGAAAATTCCCTGTAAAACTCGCCTGCGTTTTTCATAACACGGTCGTAAATCGTGTTTGTCGCGGTACTTTTGAGCAGGGTGTTGGGCAAAAGCCTGTTTATGCAGTATTCAGCCGTAAAGAACATCAAAATCTTTATCTGCAAAATAACCTTTTGGGGATAATCAAGCGCTCCGACCTCTTCTTCAAGCGAACGCTTAAGCTCCTCGCCGTCAAGAAAACGGTCGGAAAGGTATTTGCCGAGTTGCTTTGCCTTTTCGGTGTTGCCGTTCATACGCTGAGTGTTCATCTCCTCAATGAGGGCGATGCTGTCAAGCGTGTCGCTTTTCGGCTTGGCGTTAAAGATTTTAATATCGTCGTCCATAAAAGACCTCCGTTCGGATTATGCGTTTTCTGCGGCGGCGTTCTCCTCGGCAAGCTTTTGTGCCTTTTTAAGCAATCTCTTTTGCTTTGCCTTGTAGCCCATAAGCTTTGAAAGGGCGTCGTCGGGCGTGCCGTAGTCGCCTATGGAAATGGGCTTTTCATTATAAAGACCGTGGAAATCTGTTCCGCCTGTCATAAGCAATTTGTTCTTGGTTGCAAGCTTTTTAAGCTCTGCCTGCTGTTCCTCGGTTGCCGACGGATGCCATACCTCAATGCCGTCAAGTCCGCATTCGATAAGCCTCGGCAATGAGTCGAGATTGTCAAACATATACGGGTGAGCGAGAACAGCCACACCGCCTGCGTCGTGTACAGCACCGATAACCTCTTCAATGTCGGGATACTTCGGCGTAACAAGAATATTGTTCGGCGAGTCCTTTGAGAAAAGCTCGTCGTAAAGCTCACCGTAAATCGACGTCGTATAACCGGACTCCATAAGAGCCTGCATAATATGCTGCTTGTAAATGTTAGTCGAACCCGTAGCGCATTTTACTATAAATTCGGTTGTAACGGGAAACCTCTTTGCCGTATGAAGCATCATAATGTGAGCGGCTTTTTTTCTCGCAAGCGAGTTCCTGTGGCAAAGACCCTCAAGCCTTGCGGGCATATCGCTGAGATAGCAGAGAATGTGAACCTTTTTACCTGTCTTTATATCGTTTGCCGACAGCTCGACGCCGGAAATAACCTGTACGCCGTACCTCTCGCCGATTATTTTGCCTCTTACCGTACCTGCAAGGCAGTCGTGATCTGTAATGGCAATGGTGGTGAGCCCTCTTTTTTTAGCTAAAACAATTAAATCTTCAATACCGAGAGAACCGTCTGAAAGTTTTGTATGACAATGTAAATCTCCGTTCAATTTCTTTCCTCCTCAAATCAATAAAAGTATCATATATCACAAAAAATTGAGTTGTATGTAAAATTGAGTGCATAAACCCGCAATATACTACTCTATAATTATACTGTTATTTTTGTCGATTTTCAAGGATTTTATTTCATTTTCGGGGAAAATGTATAAAAAGATAATTTTGAACGCTTTTCGGTTCCGGACATTTGGCAAAAAAGCAAACATACAATACTCAAACACACTTGACAGCGGACGCGGTCGTGATAAAATAAGGCTTAGAGGAGAGATGATTTTATAAGGTGGTAAGGAAAATGGAAAACAAAAAAGCTTTGAGGGCTTATTCTGCGCTTTGGCTTGTGATTGCGGCGGCTTACGGGCTGTGGATGTCTGTCTTTATGAGCTGGAACCAATATCCGTATTTATCGGTACAGGGCTATGAAAGTCTGCCGAAGGAGGAGTTTATTGCAAAGTTCGACGGTATGCTCCAAACTCCTCTGTTCCCGAATGCGGCGTCATTTTGGGTGTGGACGGCGGCATCAACCGTAATTTTAATGCTCTACTGCGTGTTTATAAAAAAGATACTTTTTGCAAAGGAGCTTACCAAGGGCGTAACCGTTTTCTGCATTGTAAATCTTATCGCGGGCTTCGTCTTTATTACATATTACGGCTTTTTAAGCTATCCCGAGCAGTTCGGAAACATACTTACCGACATAACGGCAAGTATGCTCGGACTTAAATATCCGTGGGGATTCAAGCTTTGGGGTGTGCTCGCCTCGGTTTCCATCTACACAAACACTCTTTATATGTACCGAAAGAACAACTATTTCGGCAAGGCAGGAATAATTATCGCCTCGCTCGGCTGTGCGGCGATTTTCGTAACGATAAATGTGCCGTCTGCGGGACTTGATTTAATACCCACTCCGCGTTGCATAGCGCACTGGTCAACGGCGTTGATTTTCGCTTTCTTTGGTGCGGCGGGAATTATCATTTTCCTTGTTCACAAGTTCAGACAGAAGGACAAAAAATATATGGCGGCTACCGTGATTTTTGCCGCAATACTTGCGCTTATGCTTGTGCTGCTCGTAACCGTCGGCAAGAGCGCCTTTATAGAAAATCTGCCTATGTGGGTGGCTTACATACTTCTGTTTATGATAAACTTTACTCCGTTCTTTGATAAAAAGACAAGCGCAGACAGTCGTGAGAAATGTAATATATAAAACCTAAAATAACAATCCGACCTTTACCGTTTCGCAGGCAGAGGTCGGATTGTTTATTTTGAGAAAATTATCCTTTCAAGCTCCGAGGCGGCAAGACCCGAGTGCACGCCCTTGCGTTTAAGCAGACAGATGCTTCTCTCGGGAATCGGCGGAGTTATGTTCAGAATTATCAGTTTCGACAAATCCTCGCTTTCAAGGAATTCCTCGGGAACAAAGCCTATTCCGAGGTCTGATTTTATCATCGGTAAAATCTGGTCGGCGGCGTTTGCCTCGATTTCGGGCTCAAACGGTAAGCCCGACGAATTGAAATAATCGGTATAGAACTTGTGCGAGCCGGTTCGCTCTCCGAGACCTATGATCGGGTAGTTTATAAGCTGATGCGCTGTCAATACCGTTCCCGTTTCAAGTGAAAATTCCGAACTGCACACGGGAACCTCTTTTACATCTCTCAATTTAACCGAGGTTATTTCCGACGGCAAATCAAAAGGCTTTGTCACAAGCGCAAAGTCGGCAAGTCCGTTTTTAAGCATTGCGATTGCCTGCGGCGTTGTAAGGTTTGATATTTTGAGCTTTACGCCCGGATAGCTGCTTCGGAATTTTTTTAATGCGGGCAAAAGCGAGCAGTGGAGCGCAATTTCGCTTACTGCAACCGTAACCTTGCCCGATTGCAGGCTTTTATCCTGTTCAATTTCCTCCTCGCCGAGCTTTATGCTTTCAACTGCGGTGGCAATCCTCGCATAGAGCTTTTCTCCCTCGGGAGTCAGCGTTACACCGTGCCTGTGGCGGACAAACAGCGTGCACCCGAGCTCCTCTTCAAGCTTTTTTACCGTTCTTGTGATATTCGGCTGATTGTTGAAAAGCGCATCGGCGGCTGATGTAAAGCTGCCGTACTTTGCGACAAAATAGAAAATTCTGTAATAGTCATAGCTGATATTCATATGCTTTTCTCCATATAAAAATGATATACTAAAAATAAATTTTGACATTTTACATATATCTTGTATCAAATTATAATATATGCGGTAAAAAAATGCAACGATGATATATTGGCGAAAGGAAAAGAAAATGAATAAGGATTTGACTGTGGGCAAGCCGCAATCGGTTTTGTGGAAATTTTGTCTGCCGCTGTTCGGAAGTATTATTTTCCAGCAGCTTTACAATATAGCGGACAGCTTTGTCGCAGGTAAGTTTGTCGGAGAAAACGCTCTTGCGGCTGTCGGCAACAGTTATGAAATCACGCTGATATTTATTGCGTTCGCTTTCGGATGCAATATGGGCTGCTCGGTTGTAGTTTCAAGATTTTTCGGCGCAAAGGAATATAAAAAGGTTAAGACCTCCGTTTATACCGCCTGTATTTTCAGCGCAGCTCTTTGTGTTTTGCTGATGCTTATCGGCATATTCGGAGCGGGCGCACTGCTTCGGCTTATCAGAACTCCCGATGAGGTTTTTGCGGACTCAAAGCTCTACCTTGATATTTATGTATGGGGGCTTCCGTTCGTATTCTTCTATAACATTGCAACGGGTATTTTCTCCGCGCTCGGCGACTCTAAAACACCGTTTTATTTTCTTGCCGTATCATCTCTTTCAAACATAGGAATGGATATATGGTTCGTAAAATCGTTTCAAATGGGCGTTGCGGGTGTTGCATGGGCAACCTTTATTTGTCAGGGTATCAGCTGTATCCTCGCGGTAGCGGTCGTTTTCAAACGCCTTAATAAAATCGACAAGGAAAAGAATTGTCCGATTTTTGATAAGTTGATTTTGAAGCAGATTGTTATAATTGCCGTTCCGAGCATATTACAGCAGAGTTTTATTTCAATCGGAAATATAATTATACAGGGAATTATAAACGGCTTCGGAGCTCCCGTTATGGCGGGATATTCGGCGGCAGTCAAGCTCAATAACCTTGTTATAACCTCGTTTACAACCCTCGGAAACGGAATTTCAAACTATACGGCGCAGAATATCGGCGCAGGAAAGCTCGTCCGTGTCAAACAGGGCTTCTCGGCGGGACTTAAAATGGTATGGCTGTTTAGCTTGCCGCTGTTCCTGCTCTATTTCTTCAAGGGCGAATTATTCCTCAAGCTCTTTATGGACGAACCCACGCAGACGGCAATTCAGACGGGTATTACATATCTTAAAATTCTCTCTCCGTTCTATTTCATAGTATCTGCGAAGCTTGTTGCGGACGGTATTTTGAGAGGTGCGGGAATGATGAACAAGTTTATGATTGCCACATTTACCGATTTGATTTTGCGTGTCGTTATGGCGGCTGTTTTCTCAAAGACCTCGCTCGGCGCAACGGGAATTTGGTGCGCTTGGCCCGTAGGCTGGTGCACGGCTACGGTGCTTTCAATAATTTTCTATGTAACCGGTCCCTGGAAAAAGGAAAAGCTCAAAGCATAACGGATAATAAAAAATTACCGACACTTTCAGTTGAGTGTCGGTAATTTTTTATGTTGAAATGTATTACAAGTTTTTCTTTGCGGTGTTTAATGATGAAATCAGTATTTTTTTTAGTTCAATGCATTTATAGAGTATTTCTTTATCACTGGAGTATCCGCTTTCTGTTAGCAACTCAATCCAATATTCGCTTTCGGAGCATTCTTTCAGTGCAATTTGAAGCTTTGCGATAAAGTCAGCTCTGCCATGAGCATAAAATGCTTCACGGATATTTGCACCGACGCTTGTCACTGAACGCAAAAATTGATTTATTAAAGCACTTTCGCATTTGGCATTTCTTAATTCTTTACATGACTTTATAACAGCAAGTGCAAATTCTTTAGATTTAACAACCAAAGGACTTTCGTTCATATAAACACACCCCTTTTAATTTATTATATTTGCTAAAAACAAAAAAGCAAGGCATAGCCTTGCAAAAACTTTTTCACTATTCACTGTTACTTATTACTTCCCAAAAATCGGTGGCTTTAGCAGTGAAGAGTGAATAGTTAATAGTGAAGAAGTAAAAATCGACAAGCATCTAATGACACTTGCCGATTTTTGGTGACCCGGACGAGATTTGCATCGCTTTGCGATGCAAAGAAATCAAATTATAAGTCCCTTTTGCTCGGCGGTGCCTCACAAAAGATGGACGAAGTTCAAATCTCGTCCTTGTGAACAAATAAAAAAAGAAGCAACACAGGTGTGTTACTTCTTTTTTGGTGACCCGGACGAGACTTGCATCGCTTTGCGATGCAAAGAAATCAAATTGTATGTCCCTTTTGCTCGGCGGTGCCTCACAAAAGATGGACGAAGTTCAAATCTCGTCCTTGTGAACAAATAAAAAAAGAAGCAACACAGGTGTGTTACTTCTTTTTTGGTGACCCGGACGAGATTTGAACTCGTGTTACCGCCGTGAAAGGGCGGTGTCTTAACCGCTTGACCACCGGGCC
>CAVFQD010000002.1:0-69576 GCA_963624605.1 Eshraghiella crossota
GCTATGAGCTGTCCGGCAAGGCAAGGTACGGATTTTGCTACGGCAAAACCTACAGGGAGGCAAAGGAAAAGGTAACAAAGTGCAAGGCAGCTCTGACCGCCGGAAAGCCACTGCCTCATATCGGTACACGCCGCCGCTTTGCTTTTTACTGTGACGAGTGGTTGCGTCTTCGAAAAAGCAAAATTCGGGAATCCACCTACATAAAGTATACTACGGTTCTCGGAAAGCATATCAAGCCGAAGCTGGGAGGTTGTTTTCCGACAGGTATTACAACCGGTGTGGTGGACGATTTCGCCCGTGAGCTTTTGTATGAGGACGGACTGTCTGTTAAGACAGTACACGATATATTAGTATTATTACAAAGTATATTAAAATATACCGCCGCACAGTTCCCCGGTATTTTCCCCACGGTTGAAATCAATTATCCAAAAGGAAATCGCAAGGAAATGCGAGTCCTCAGCCGTGATGAGCAGGAGCTTTTTACAAGGTATCTTCTTGAAGATACGGACGAATGTAAATTCGGTGTGCTGCTGATGCTTTTTTCAGGTGTACGCATAGGAGAACTGTGCGCCCTTAAATGGGAAAATGTCAATTTCAAAGAACAGACAATACATATCACTGAAACCCTACAGCGTTTGCACGATTTTACAACGGACGGCGAAATGCGCACAAGGGTGGTGATAGGAGCACCGAAAAGCGACACATCAACCAGAACCATTCCGCTTACAGAGCAGGCTGTAAAGCTGTGCCGCCGTTTTGAAGCAGAAAACCCTGCCGCATATATTTTAACCGGTACTGAAAAATATATGGAGCCGCGGACTTTGCAATATCATATTGAGAAGTATACAAGGGAATGCGGCTTGGAGGGCGTTCATGCGCATACATTGCGCCATACATTTGCAACAAGAGCCGTGGAGGTAGGATTTGAAATAAAATCGCTGTCTGAAGTGCTGGGACATTCTACGACCGCAATTACTTTGGAGCGTTATGTTCATTCCTCGATGGAGCTCAAGCGCAGTAACATGGACAAGCTGGCGGAAGTAGGTTTTTGAATTTATTCGCAGTCAAGCTTTTGTGTCATTAACCGTCAGCAGGTCAGAAAGCAGCTGTTATACAGACATTTTTTTACTATCCTCACGCAGAGTGCCGAACTCTGCGAAAAACCAAGGCAAAAAAGGTGATGTGAGGCGTTTGAAACTGCCAAAATCGCCGTTTTTCTTTATTTTCACGCAATTGAATTTATGTATTTTTTACCGTCAGTACGCTGACAGAGTATTGAATTGGTAAAAAATATTCGATAAAATGTAAAACAATTCGGTTTCGAGCAAAAAACATATTATATAACGAAAAAATACACTTATTTTATTTATAAACAAAATCCGGGAACGAACACATAAAGAGGTGAACCGAGTGGAACAAAAAAAGAAAATAAAAATCGCTATCATCATATTGGCCGTTTTGCTCGGTTGCAGTCTTTTGGCACTCGGCGGAACGCTTGTGCATAACAAATTGGCAGGTACCGTTCCGGCTGCCGTTACCGTGCCGGATAACCTGATCACACCGGACGGGGAAGCAAAGGCGTCTGACAGCTCCGATGAAGCTGAGGAAAAAACGACCTCCGACAGCAAGGCTTCCGCAACGGGGAAAACGCAATCGACCAAACAAAAAAGCGCTTCAACTACGGCTGATAACACTTCGGCAACAACCGTAAGCGCAACCGCCGGCACAAAGCGTGCGGCGAACATAGAGCTGTATGATAAACAGCCTGAGGAAAACACTCCTTTTCAAGTCGGAAATATGTTCCCCGGGGACAGCGAGACAAAATATTTCCGTGTTCAGGTATCCTATAAAAATAAGGTAACCGTACATTATAAGGCTACCGTTCGCGAGGGATATGAGAAATTAGCCGAGGTCATGATGATACGGATAAAAATGCTCGGCACCGGCGAAACGTTATATAACGGCTTAATGCGGGATATGCCCGAAAGCATTACATATGAATTGACATCCGCAGAAAGTACCACAGACGAGCTGTATTATGAAATTACAGCTTATTTAGATACAAGCGTAGGCAATGAATATCAGAATAAGGACTTAATAGCCGATTTCAGTTGGTGGGCGGAGGAAACAGTTAACCTTGAACCGACTCCCAGAACCGGCAGCGGCTTGGACATAACGCTGTGGGCTTGCCTTGCGGTTGCTTCAGGCGGAGTGATGTTCTTCCTGTTGTTAGCCCGTAAACGCCGGGAGGAGGAAGAAGCAAATGTCTGACACCAAAACCTCAAAAAAGCTGACAGGCGGAATAATAGCAATCATTGCGCTCGCCGTTTGCCTTGCAATCACAACATTTGCGTTGGTTTATGCAAGCGTATCGGTGGAAAACAATTTGTTCCACACAGGTAATGTAAAAATCAATCTCAATGACGGTCAGCCGGTAATTCAGAAGCATGAATTCATCTTTGAGCCGGGTATGACAGTTATAAAAGACTTTTTTATTGAAAACGAAAGCACATGTGATGTCTATTACCGCATTTATCTTGATGATGTTTCCGGCGGACTTGCCGATGTGTTGACCGTTACAGTTAAGGACGGCGATAAGACTCTGTACTCGGGAACGGCCAATGAGCTGACCAAGCAGTATATTACAGCCGCCGACGATACGCTGAAAATCGGACAGAGAAGAGATCTGACTGTTTATTTCCACTTCCCCGAAGATAAGGGCAACGAAGCGCAGAATCTCGACCTTACATTTACCCTCTGTGCCGAGGCAACCCAAACCAAGAACAACCCGAATAAGCTGTTTGGTTAAAAGGGGAAGATGTGCGCAATGGAAACGAATATTGAAAACGATAAATGCGCTTGCTGCGGTAACGATACCGGAGTTCCGAAGGATACGCCTGTTACCGAGCGTAAAAATTATATCCGAGGCAGCGGCCAGCTTTGCGAAAAATGCTATGTTGCTTTGTACAGCCATGAAGCTGATGACAACAATATCGCAACTATCGACGAGATGCACAAGCTGATACGATAAGCACAAAGGCAAGAAAAAGGAGCAAATTCGTGAAAGTATTAAATATAATCAGAAATGTATTTGTGTGGTTGATAGTAGTCTTAGCCGTAGCAATGATGATTTTTACCGTCGTTTCGGTAACTACCTTTGATCATACCGACCGAAATCTGTTTGGATATAAGGCATTTATAGTTTTGTCCGACTCCATGAAGGCAACAGACTTTGACGCAGGTGATTTGGTTCTTGTTAAAGAGGTTGACTGCTCCACATTAAAAGAGGGCGACATCATCTCATACACCTCGCAGAACACATCAAATTACGGCGAGACCGTAACCCATAAAATCAGGAAGCTGACAACCGACGCAAGCGGTAATCCGGGCTTTATAACGTACGGTACCACCACTGATACGGACGATGAAATTATCGTAACATATCCGTATGTTCTCGGTAAATATCAGAGAAGCATCCCGAAGGTGGGCACATTTTTTCAATTTCTTAAAACCACACCGGGATATATCGTCTGCATTTTAATTCCGTTTCTTATCCTTATTCTTTCCGAGGGAATCCGCTGTATTCGTCTGTTCCGCAAGTATAAGGCAGAGCAGCAGGCGGAGCTTCAGGCTGAAAGAGATAAAATTGAAAAGGAACGCAACGAGGCTCAGCGTATGATGCAAGAGCTGCTGGAAATGAAAGCGCAGATGGGTCATTCCGGCGGAGAAGTGCAGACAAAAAATGGAGGTAATTCCTCTGATACCAGCAAGTAAATACGGTTAATCCGTTTTTGCATATTGTCATTGAAAAAAATAATATTAAATAAAGGAGGAAGAAACAATGACAAACGCTAAAAGTACTAGGCGTGCAATGCTTTCAAGCGCAATTGCGGTTATCATGTGCGTAGCAATGCTCATCGGTACAACATTCGCATGGTTTACAGACACTGCTTCTACAGCTGTAAACAAAATTCAGGCAGGTACGCTTGACATTCAGCTTATTGACGAAGACGGCAACGATCTTGAGGGCACAACTCTTGAATTCAAGAAGTCTGCCGACGCACCTACCGGTGAAGCAATTCTTTGGGAGCCGGGCTGTACTTACGAGCTCCCCGCAATCAAGATTAAAAACAACGGCAACCTTGCACTCAAGTACAAGGTTCAGATCACCGGTCTTGACGGCGACGCAAAGCTTCTTGAAGCAATTGAGTGGACAATCGGCGGCGTTGCTCTTGACACAGAGCTTCATCTTGCCGCAGGCGCAACTTCCGAAGCATTGACTATCACAGGTCATATGAAGGATGATGCAGGTAACGAGTATCAAGGTCTTTCTATTGACGGAATTGCTATCACCGTTGTTGCAACTCAGGATAAGGTTGAGTATGACAGCAATGACAATCAGTATGATAATGACGCTACTTATCCGGCAGCAGACCAGACCGAGCTTGCAACTTTGCTGAATAGCGGAAAGATCGTTACACTTGGCAAGGATATTGCCCCGACCGAGACAATTACTGTAAGTGGAGTTGAGTCCACGCTTGACCTCAATGGCAAGACGGTGGCAAACACGGCAGACATTTGGGAACACGATGGGTCTGATGACTGGTCTCTGGTTTCCGCTCAGAACGGCGCTAACCTGACCATTACCGGTAACGGCACCTTTGCCGCCAAGGCAAACGACTGCTATGCCGTGGATGTTCAGGACGGCTCAACTGTTACCATTAAAAACGGCACATTTGCCGGCAATATTCATGCCGTTTATGTTCTTAAGGGCACCGCGATTATCGAGGGCGGCTTCTACTCCGTACAGCAGAAGTATCCGGACAGTGCAACAGCAGATGAATTTGTTCTGAACTGCTATGATGCAAACCGCGCAAACGGCAGTGCCAAGATCATTGTTAAGGGTGGCACATTTGTGAACTTCAACCCGGCGGATTGCCAGGCTGAGGGTGCAGGAACTAACTTCGTTGCAGACGGCTACAGGGTTGTTTCCGAAACTCAGGCTAACGGCGATGTTTGGTATACCGTTGTTGCTGAATAATCACTAATTTTTCCCTAAGTCCTCTCCGTCTTCGGACGGAGGGGCAATCAAAGGGCATAAGTTATGCTTGTGTCTTTTGATTGCTCGGACTGTAACAGGTTCGGTAAGGCCGAGTGTGATGGGGAAGAAATCCGACAGTCGGCAAGATAATAATATTTTTCAGGAGGACATTTGGCAATGACAAACAAAAAAAGCACCAGAAGAGCAATGCTTTCAAGCGCAATTGCGGTTATCATGTGCGTAGCAATGCTCATCGGTACAACATTCGCATGGTTTACAGACACTGCTTCTACAGCTGTAAACAAAATTCAGGCAGGTACGCTTGACATTCAGCTTATTGACGAAGACGGCAACGATCTTGAGGGCACAACTCTTGAATTCAAGAAGTCTGCCGACGCACCTACCGGTGAAGCAATTCTTTGGGAGCCGGGCTGTACTTACGAGCTCCCCGCAATCAAGATTAAAAACAACGGCAACCTTGCACTCAAGTACAAGGTTCAGATCACCGGTCTTGACGGCGACGCAAAGCTTCTCGAAGCAATTGAGTGGACAATCGACGGCGTTGCTCTTGACACAGAGCTTCATCTTGCCGCAAGCGAAACTTCCAACGCATTGACTATCACAGGTCATATGAAGGATGATGCAGGCAACGAGTATCAGGGACTTTCTATTGACGGTATTGCTATCACCGTTGTTGCAACTCAGGATACTGTTGAGTACGACAGCAATAACAACACCTACGATGAGAACGCTCAGTATGCGACTCCCGTTTCTACTGTAGACGAACTCGCTGCAGCTATTGCAAACGGTGAAGATGTCGTGTTGAACAGCGATATTGCTCTTCCGGCTGCTCTTGAAGTTACAGGCGATGTAACTATCTACGGCAACGGAGAATATAAGCTTGACACAACAGATACACGTGTTATCAATGTAAACGATAACACCGAGCCTGTTACTCTTACTCTTTCCGGTGTGGATATCGATGCTGCAAATGTTGAGCGCGGTGTTTCAGTTTACGGAAATAACGGTGTAACTATTGTTGTGGATAACTGCTCGGCTTCTGCAGATCACTATGCACTCAACATTGCAAGTGCTAACACAAATGCCAATGTTGTAGTTCGCAATTCAACACTTACCGGTTACAGCGCATTCCAGACATGGTCTGCAGGTACAAACGCTACCTTTGAAAACTGCACGCTTGTTGGTAATAACAAGTGGAGCGGTGGCTCGGATGATTACGGTGCAATTGTTATAGTTGATACTGCTAATAATTCAACTCTTACATTTAAGAACTGCCGCATAGAAGCAAATGAATTAGGTACAGCAACCGAATATTTGCTTGATTCAAGAGCAACAGGCGTAAGTGTTACATTTGACGGCTGCGAGTTCTTTGTAAATGGCACAGAGGTTACAGGAGACGCAATTCAGAGCAATATGAAATGCGGCTCGGACACGAATCTGATCATTAAATAAAGCTCGAGATAAATTACTTCCTAAAACGCTCTCTCCGTCTTCGGACGGAGAGACAACCAAAGGGTATAAAAGGCGTTATGCCTTTTGGTTGTCTGAACAAATTACACAGAAAGGGGATACATTGTTATGGAAAACAACAGCGGCGTTATAACGATACTGCTTGTTTTGTTTGTGTCTGTCTTTCTGTTGCTTGTCTTTATGCTTGCACGCTTTGTCAATAAATTTGAGCGTGAAAAGCAGCATATGCTGACAGAAATGCGCCGAGCGGATAACGATAACGGGTACCGTTATTGGCACAAGGAGCTTCGTTGCCTTTATCTCCGCCTCATCCCGTTTGTAACCAAGCGCAATGTAACAAGTATATATCATTTTATTTATTATAAACCGAGGCACGCAAAAAAAGAGGAAAAACGCTCGGACGGTATTTCGTTTATGTTAGCTCCGTCAATGCTTGCCGTCTGCATATGCGCAATATGCCTTTGCGGTGTAAGCTGGGCGTGGTTCACCGCCTCAACATCGACGGGAGCAACGTCGATAAAAACTCCGTCATACATAATTTCGTATCGGATGAATGACGGTACCGAAGCCGTTGAGCTTACCGAAGCCGAAACTGTAACCGTACCTGAAAACGGCAGCTGTAAAATTACGCTGACCGCCAGCGGAACAGCGGGCGCAACGGGTTATTGCAGCGTGAAAGTCGGAAGTGCCGAAACGACCTACTATACCAATCAAATAACCGTGGGCGCAGACGGTACGGCAGTGTTTACATTTACCGTGAACGCACCTGAAGCTACAGCTGTTACGCTTATCACAAAGTGGGGAAGCTGTGCTGTGAGAAACGACTCAAATACGGTTGCAAACGGCGGCGAAATCACCGCAAGCGGTACACAGCAAAGCAATATTCAATCCGGCAACAGCCTGACTGACGAGCCGTCAACCGAGCCTGTCTCACCGGCAGCTCCGAGCAGCGATACAGTTGAAGCAACCGAATCGCCCGAACAGACTCAACAGATTGAGGAAGAAACCGAAACGCAAAACGAGGAAGTAAGCCAAAGTCAGACGGACGAAACCGGGGATACCCGTACAGAGGATATGACGGAACAAAGCAAGCAGCTCAACTGAGCTGAATAGGCGTTCTCTTGACCTATGTGCATGACGGTTCTGTGTTCAAATTATAACAATAAAGGTGCCTACAGACTGCGGCACCTTTAATTTTTTGCTTAAAAAGCACTTGAATTTATGTTTGGCTTGAGTATAATAAAGTTGCTAAAGAGAAAATTTGCTCATAAGCACAGCGGCAAAACAGGATACCGACCGTATTGATGCGCGAGGCGGTATAATTTATTATTTTACCGTTTGACTTAAAGCTTATAAGTGATTATAATTAAGCCGCAGACGAAAGAAAAATCAAAAGGATGAGTATAATGCTGAAATACGGAATTACAGCAAGGGCGGTTGAGCTGATGTGCTTTAAGCCGGCTCTTGGAAGACTGTCGGAATTACATCCGGAAATGGATATGAAAAAGTTCAAAAAGGATGTAAAAAGTGAATATAAGGCAATGCTTTTGAGAACGCCGGACATAGGCGGCAGCTCCCTGGAAATGAACCTGTATATTGCGGCGTTCGTTTTCTCGCTGCATAAGGCAGAGCCGAGCAAAATTACGCCTGCCGTTGTTGATGAAATGGTAACGGCTGTTTTTGTCTCGCCGTTCATAGTAAATGTACATAAGAATAAGAAATGTACCTTGTTTACCGATAAGGTTCAGGATAAAAAAATAGAGGAAAGCATTGCGAGTCAGACATCAAAATATGAGCTTGACTGGAAATTCAAGTATGAAAAGGGAACGGACGAATTTTACAATACATATACCGAATGCGGAATATGCAAGCTCGGAAAAAGGGAAAACTGCTTTGAATTTGTGCCGTGCTTGTGTAATATGGACGAGCGAAGCTACCGACTTGACGGCGGACAGCTTCACCGCACAAAAACGCTTGCGCAGGGCGACGAATGCTGTAATTTTCATGTTACGAGGATTAAAAAATAAGAGCGGAAAAAGCGACGGACGATTGAGGCTTTGTTCGATTGAGTCGGCAAAGACGCAGAGAGAGGTTATGTGCATGAAAATAAAACAGCAGAAGCAGATAAAAGCATATTTGATTGAGGAGTTTGGAGCGGACAAGGGGAATATACTGTTTGATAAACAAGAAAAAGAGCTTAATGCCATTGTCAAAAACACAAAGGGCAAGACCGAAAATCAAATGAAAACGCTTATTCAAACAATCTTGCCTCGAATTGCGCTTTATAAGGTTATGCAAAATGAGGGGTTTTCGCAGGATGACACTGTTGAATATATGCGTAAGTATATGATTGACAAGGTAGCGGCGAAAAAGCACGCTTCTACAACAAAGATGGAAAAAGTACCCGGATTTTATAAGATTTACAGTAATATCTTTTTGAAAATTATGCGTACGACGGATTTACAGGTCAGCACACAAAAGTGCGGCAAAGACTTTTATGACATTACCATAACCAAATGCCTGTGGCATACCGCCTGCGTCGAGAATGACTGTGCGGAATTGTGCCGTCTGTTTTGCGATGTTGACGATGTAACCTACGGCGGACTGAAAAAGATTGGCTTTACCCGTACAAATACCTTGGGCTACGGCGGCGATTGCTGTGATTTCCATTTTTATAAAAAGTAACATTTTCTGAAGATGTTATGCAGAAGTTCAGTACGGTTATGTCCGTTATAATTATGATAGGGCGGTGCGTTTTTTACAATGATTTCGGGCGTTGCCCATGTTGTTTATGCGATAGATAATAAGGAAAACGGTAATGAAATATAAATTGAATATATGAATATCGTAGAGCGGACTTTGTTCGCTCTGTTTTGCTGTTGTGTTGCTGTTAAAAATAAAAATGACTGCGCTTGTGCTGACCGATATTGAAAATTTGACAGCCTTGCGGTGCGGCTCAGATACAAAGCAAAATAAATTACTTTTTTCTCATTTGCGAATTTTGAGTTTTATCAAACGCTTCCTTGCTTCTAAAAACAGGGGAGCGTTTTATCGTTTACATTTACAGCTCTGTAATGCGACTTATTGATGATATTACACTTGAAACCGTATAAAATTTGTCTTATAATAACAAACGGTAAAAATTTGTATGCTTCTATTACACTTGAAAGGAAGATTTTATGAATATAACAGTTTATCTCGGTGCGCTTGAGGGTAAGGATAAAACGCTCAAGGAGGCTGTACGGGAGCTCGGAGAATGGATAGGCGAGAGCGGCAACGATTTGGTTTACGGTGGCTCTGACTCGGGTCTTATGGGCGTTATCGCAAGCAGCGTTCTGGCTTCGGGCGGTAAGGTTACCGGCGTTGAGCCGCAGTTCTTTATTGATGCGGAGCTTCAGTACGACGGACTTACGGAGCTTATCATAACCGAGGATATGTCGGAAAGAAAGACTAAAATGATTGAACTCGGCGACGCCTTTATCGCTTTCCCGGGCGGCACCGGCACGCTTGAAGAAATTACCGAGGTTATGT
The DNA here is from genome assembly GCA_963624605.1 of Eshraghiella crossota. Lineage (GTDB taxonomy): Bacteria > Bacillota > Clostridia > Oscillospirales > Acutalibacteraceae > Fimenecus. The sequence goes on from CAVFQD010000002.1 coordinate 10,064, forward strand.
CGAAGGTGTCGTTAAAGCACCTTGACGCACCGTGTATTTTGTATAATCTCAACGGTTACTACGACGGAATTAAAGCCTTGCTCAGGCATATGATTGACATGGGGCTTTCAACCGAAAAAAGGCAGCAGGGTATATATTTTGCGGAGAACCTTGAAGAGATTAAGAAAATTATCGAAAAAGGAAATACGGTTGAATGATAGGTGCAGGAACACTTATAAATGCCGCAGCAATCGTAGGCGGGGGAGTTATCGGCTTGCTCGGCGGCAAGCTGATGAAGGAAAGACTCAGAGAAACGGTTCAGCTTGCCTGCGGAATATGCGTCTTGTTTATCGGAACGGCAGGCGCTATGGAGAAAATGCTGAAAATCACCGACGGCGATTTGGTAGCCGGATACAGCATGCTGGTTACGATATGCCTTGTTTTGGGGGCTGTTATGGGCGAGCTTTTGAATATTGAGCACGGCTTTGAGCGTTTCGGTGAATGGCTGAAAGAGAAAACAAAAAATTCAAAGGACGCCTCTTTCGTTGACGGCTTTGTGACAGCTTCTCTTACCGTGTCCATAGGCGCAATGGCAATTGTCGGCGCTTTGGAGGACGGCATAACGGGCGACTGGTCAATTCTTGCGGCAAAGTCGGTGCTCGACTTCATTATAGTTTTGGTAATGACCTGCTCAATGGGAAAGGGCTGTATTTTTTCGGCAATACCCGTTTTCGTTTTTGAGGGGCTGATTACATTGCTTGCGGTGTTTATCAAGCCGTATATGACCTCACAGGCATTGAATTTTATTTCGCTTATCGGCTCAATTTTGATATTTTGCGTCGGAATAAATCTTGTATGGGGTAAAAAAATACGGGTGGCAAATCTTTTGCCGGCACTTGTGTTTGCGGTGATTGCGGCATTTTTGCCGTTCTTTGATTAAATCGGAAGGAAGCTTTATATGAACATTACGGTAAGAGAATATACTGAGGCGGATTTGCCGACAATGATAAACATTTGGAACGAGGTTGTCGAGGACGGAATTGCTTTCCCACAGGAGGAAGCTCTTGACAGCGAAACGGGAAAAGAGTTCTTTGCTTCCCAAAGCTTTTCTGCCGCGGCAGTTGACGAAGAGACGGACGAGGTGCTCGGACTTTACATCCTTCACCCGAACAATGTCGGAAGATGCGGACACATTTGCAACGCAAGCTATGCCGTAAGCAAAAAGGCAAGGGGACTGCACATAGGGGAAAAGCTTGTTTCCGACTGTCTTTCAAGGGCTAAAGCACTCGGCTTCGGCGTTTTACAGTTTAACGCTGTTGTACGCACAAATATCCACGCAAGGCATTTGTATGAGCGTTTGGGCTTTGTTCAGCTCGGAGTTATCCCCAAGGGCTTCAGAATGAAGGACGGACACTATGAGGACATCTGCCCTTATTACCATGAATTGTAAAAAAATATTTGTATGTTATTTTTAACAAACATTTTTCCGAAAATCAATTTTTGGCAGTGCTAAATTACCGAAATTTATAAAATCCGATAATTTTATCTTGACCGACAAAAAACTTCGTGATAACATAAGCACATCATTTTTTATACGGCAAGGGCGCCGGACAGAACAAAGCTGTCCGGCGCCCTTTTTGTATTTAATAAAAAAGCGAAGAGAGGGATTTTTATGTTCAATTCGGCAGATGTTACATGGACGCTGGTCGCTGCATTTTTGGTGTTCTTTATGCAGGCAGGCTTTTCGCTTTGTGAGGCAGGCCTTACGAGGGCAAAAAACACGGGAAATATTCTGATGAAGAATATGATGGATTTCTGTATCGGTACTCCGTGCTTTTGGCTTGTAGGCTTCGGAATTATGTTTGCAGGCTCGGGTCCGTTGATAGGCGGATTTGACCCGTTTATCAGGGGAGATTATGATTTCGGAACGCTTCCCGTTTGGGTTTATGCGGTATTTCAGACAGTGTTCTGCGCGACGGCGGCAACAATCGTTTCGGGCTCAATGGCAGAGCGCACAAAGTTCAGCGCTTACTGCTTATATTCAGCAGCGATAAGCCTTATAGTTTATCCGATTTCGGGACACTGGATATGGGGAGGCGGTTGGCTTTCTCAGCTCGGCTTCCACGACTTTGCGGGCTCGACTGCCGTACATTTTGTCGGCGGCTTAACGGCTTGTCTCGGTGCTGCAATGCTCGGACCGAGAATCGGCAAATACGGTAAGGACGGAAAGCCGAGAGCGATTCCGGGACACAATCTTACCGCTATGGCACTCGGCGTGTTTATTCTTTGGTTCTGCTGGTTCGGCTTTAACGGCGGCTCAACCGTAAGTATGACGGGCGATGACACAATGACTTCCGCGGGACTTATCTGCTTTAATACAAACCTTGCGGCGGCTATGGCTACCGTTGCGGCTTTGATTACGAGCTGGGTGAGATACGGCAAGCCCGATGTTTCACTTACCTTCAACGGCGCTTTGGCAGGCCTTGTAGCAATAACCGCAGGCTGTGATGTCGTAAACCCTTACGGTGCGGCAATTATCGGTGCTATAGCAGGTGTGCTTTGCATTTTCTCGGTTGAGTTCTTTGATAAGATTGCAAAAATCGACGATCCTGTCGGTGCGGTTTCCGTTCACTGTGCAAACGGCGCATGGGGCACGATAGCGACTGGACTTTTCTCAACAAGCGAGGGTCTTTTCTACGGACACGGCTTTAAGTTCCTCGGCATACAGCTTTTGGGAATAGCTGCGGTTGCGGCTTGGGTGCTTGTAACAATGTTTATTATCTTTACAATTATTAAAAAGACAGTCGGCTTGCGTGTTTCCGAAAAAGAGGAAATCGACGGCTTGGATGTTCACGAGCACGGACTTACAAGCGCATATGCGGGCTTCGCAATTAACGATGCAAGCTATGCTGATTTGAGTGTAAACGAAAATACAGACTTGGGCGAGGACGATATAGCAAAGGCAAGCCCCGAAAAGATTGCGGCTGCCGTAAAGGTTGTGCGTGAGCCCGAATTACCGCCCGAGGCAGACAGCGGTATGCACAAGGTTTCGATTATCGTTCAGCTTGCAAAGTTTGAAGCGCTGAAGGTCGCTCTCAATGAGCTGGGCGTAACGGGTATGACCGTAACGCAGGTTATGGGCTGCGGCTTGCAGAAGGGAAGCGGCGAAAAGTACAGAGGCGCAGAGCTTGACAGCGCTTTGCTTCCCAAGATAAAGGTTGAAGTGGTAGTAAGCAAAATTCCGGTTGAAAGAATTATTGAAGCCGCAACAAAGGCTCTGTATACGGGTCATATAGGAGACGGCAAGATATTCGTTTACAATGTTGCAAAGGTGGTTAAGGTTCGCACGGGCGAAAGAGATTATGCGGCATTGCAGGATGTAGAATAAAGAATAAATTTAAGTCCTCTCGGGAAAGCATAACGCTCTTTCGGGAGGATTTTTCGGTTTGACTTAACATAAAGGATTTTATATAATATGCTTATCATATTCATAAATGGCAACGCAGAGACCTTTGCTCTTTTGTCCTACGGCTATTTGAGCAATTTGTCGGACCATATCCGATTTTTGCCGATATAAATATCAATGAATAGGAGACAACAATGATTTTATATTTTTCGGGAACGGGAAACAGCCGCTATATCGCAAAAAGAGCGGCACAAAAGACAGGGCAGGAGCTGCTTTGCCTTAATGCCGAAATAAAAGTGGGCGGTTATTCGGAAATCGTAACGGGCGAGGATGTCGTTTTTGTAACTCCGACCTATGCGTGGAGAATACCCACGGTTGTGAGTGATTATATTAAAAGAGTTAAACTCGTCGGTGCAAAGCGAATTTGGTTTATTATGACCTGCGGCGGAGAGATCGGAAATGCCGCAAAGTGCAATTCAGCCCTTGCAAAGGCGAAAAAACTTCGGTATATGGGCACTGCGGGAATTCTTATGCCCGAAAATTATATTGCGATGTTCGGCGCACCCGAAAAGGAAGAGGCGAGGGAAATTGTCTCAAAAGCCGAACCCGATATTGAAAAGACGCTTGACTGCATAGCAAACGGCAGAGAACTTACCGTTCCGAGGAATAATTTGTACGACAGGTTTATGAGCAGCGCCGTAAATGTAATGTTTTATCCGTTGTGTGTAAAGGACAAGGCTTTTGTCGCTTCCGATGAATGCATAGGCTGCGGAAAATGCGTTAAGCTTTGCCCGCTTAACAATATAAGGCTTGAAGAGAATAAGCCCGTATGGGGCGGAAACTGCACACACTGTATGGCCTGCATAAGCTATTGCCCGACAAAGGCGATAGAATACGGTAAAAAGAGCGTCGGCAAGCCGAGATATACCTTTGAAAGCTTATGATTTTTACTTGACAAAGCCTCAAAAAGCTAATATAATACAGAAAAATAAATAACTGCCACCGGGTAGAGAGTATTACACTCGATTGCACATCATTAGGTCTTTGAAGATGTGCCGTCGGGTGTTTTTTATGGGGAGTGCTTATGAAAGCAAAAAAGAAACTGTTACGCATTTTCACATTGAGGGATATATTGTTATGGCTTTTTTCGGTTGCGGCGATTACCGTATCGTTCCTGATTTTCGGAAACGGCGAGTATCTGACACTTATAGCCTCGCTTATAGGCGTAACCTCATTGATATTCAACGCCAAGGGAAATCCGATAGGGCAGGCGCTTATGATTGTTTTCAGCTTGATGTACGGTTATATTTCCTATACCTTTTCGTATTACGGAGAGATGATAACCTACCTCGGTATGACGCTTCCCATGGCGGTTGCAGCCCTTGTTTCGTGGATAAAAAATCCGTTTGACGGCAATAGAGCGCAGGTTAGGGTGTATAAGCTCAACAAAAAGGACATCGCCGTGATGTGGACAGCGGCAATAATCACTACGGCGGTATTTTATTTCATATTAAAATATTTCAATACGGCAAACCTCATTTTAAGCACGGTGTCGGTAACAACAAGCTTTGTCGCAGTCTATATGACCTATAAGAGAAGTCCTGCCTATGCAATAGGCTATGCCGCAAACGACATAGTGCTCATAGTGCTGTGGGCTCTCGCTTCAAAGCAGGACCCGTCATATATTTCGGTGGTTGTCTGCTTTGTGATTTTCCTTGTAAACGATTTGTACGGCTTTCTGTGCTGGAGAGTTATGGAAAAGAAGCAAAGGGAAATTTCAGATAAAATCTTGACCGATAACTGAATGCAAAATATAATTTAATCGGTGATAATATGATAACGGAAGAGATAAGAAACGAACTTTTTGCTTTACAGGATTTGGAATACCGTGATTTTCATTCAAAGCTTATGCCGGATTTCGATAAGGATAGGGTAATCGGCGTTAGGTCTCCGCAGCTTAAAAAGCTTGCAAAGAGCTTTTCAAAAAGAGCTGACATTGACACATTTTTAAGCGATTTGCCGCACGGGTTTTACGAGGAGAACAATGTTCACGGCGTGATTGTCTGCGACTTTCAGGACTATGGCAAAACAGTTGAATATCTTGATGAATTTTTGCCGTATGTCGATAACTGGGCTACCTGCGATTTGTTAAAGCCAAAGGCTTTCAAAAATAACCGTGCCGAGCTTATAAGCGATATTGACAGATGGCTTGCAAGCGATAAGACCTATACAAAAAGGTTCGCAATGGGTATGCTTATGGAGCATTTTCTTGACGGTGATTTCAAGGCGGAATACCTCGAAAGGGTCTATACCGTCAGGAGCGACGAATACTACATAAATATGATGAAAGCGTGGTTCTTTGCAACGGCACTCGCAAAGCAGTGGGACAGCACGGTAGGAGTTATCGAAAACCGGCTGCTTGACCGTTGGAGCCATAACAAAACGATACAAAAGGCTGTCGAAAGCTACCGAATAACCGATGAGCAAAAGGCTTATCTCAGAACGCTGAAAATTAAATAGCAAAAAAATAACGGCTTGAATTTTCAAGCCGTTAAATCGTTGTAATGCTTATAGAATCTTGCCGTTTTCAAGGTTAAAGCGGAAGTTCTCAAAGTTTCCGTTTATGATGTAATCAATGTCAATTACACGCCTGTCATCACGCAAAAATTCCGCACGGAGGATTTTTATATTGTCCTTTGAGAACACCTTGAGAAGCTCGCTTAACTGTTCCTCTCTGTAATCGCCCACATTGTCCGAGGTGAAAAGCACGCTTCCGAAAAGCTTGTTTACGGTTGCCATTATTTTCCTCTGCTCAAAGCTGCATTTCATATTGTTGTCGCGCAGCAGGAAAACATCAGGGTCATTAAGGAATGCTCTGCCGTCCAATTGACGGCGGAAAATTGAATTTCCGAGAGTGTTCTTGGTGGAGACAAATTCTCTGTGAGTAAATGTCTGACGGTCCCATTGCAAGTCCATATCCGCACCGATTCTGCAATATTCAACCTTACCGAAAGCCGGCATAAGTGGAACGCCGCAGCCCAATATGAGCTTGTCGCCGACGCATTCCCTCAAAAAGTCCATAGCCTCGCACATAAGCTGGCCTCTTGTTTTGTTGTGATTCGGAACCTGACAAACGGCATAGAGGAAATCAAGCTTAACAAGGTCGAAGCCCCAATCGTTGAGAATTACATCAAAGAAATGCTTGATATAATCACGAACCTCGGGTATTTCGATATCAAGCGCGCAAAAGCCGCCCCAGTTCGGGCCGCATTTAACAAGCTTGTTGTTTTTGTCTCTTATAAACCATTCTGGGTGGGTGTTGAGAACAGCGGAAGTGAACTGCGCACCGAACGGAGCGAGCCAGAGACCTGCGAGCATACCCTTGCCGTGGATAGCGTCAGCCTCAGCCTTCATACCGCGAGGGAATTTTTTGAAGTCGATTGAAAGCCAGTCGCCCGTAGCGGTCTGATAACCGTCGTCAATCTGGAAAATATCAATATCCGCGTCAACCTTTGAAAGGGCGTCAAGGTCGTCCGTGACAATCTTTTCATTGATGTTCGAGTAGTAATTGTACCAAGTGGTGTAGCCGTTTTTGACCTTTGCCGTAGGCTTTTCGATATTCATAAGTGCGAACCACTTGTCAAATACCTCGTCCTCTTCGCCTTTGAGATTTACAACATCGAAAATGTTATATTCGCCGTCATAGACAACGCCCTCAAGGTCTTTTATAATGTTAATTTCGTTTTTGCGACAGTCTGTTTTAATAATTGTATAGCCGTTTCTCTCGCTCAACGAAGCAAACAGATCGTATTCAGAGCCGTTTCTGACATAGAGATATGAAAATGCAGTAAATACGCCCGGAGTTTTAACATTTTCTGTAAAATTATATGCTCCGGAAGCTCCGAAAAGCGTGTGCTTTAATGCAAGCGTTGTCGGCAGAACCGTGTGCTGAGGCGCTTCGTCTACAAACATTTCACGGCAGTCCGTCCACGACTGATAGCCGTTTGGGAAAATTCTGTCGTCTGCGTCAAAGGAATAGGGAACCGTAACCGTGAAATTTATAATTTCCAACGGTACCTTTGCTTTAAGATCAAGTCTTATACGCTGCTCGGACGCCTTGTAGTTGATTTTGAAATCGGGCGTTTCAAAAAGATTTGTCCGGTAAACGGTGTTGCCCGCCTTGTATTCCATGCTTATTTTGAACTTTTCCATAAGAAACCTCCTAACATCTTTCCTCTATTATAACAATTTTTACGATTAAAGCAACTGTTTTATTGACTGAAAAAAAGCATTGTGATAAAATTTTGAAAAGAAAGGCGGACAAAACTATGGACTGGAAAAAAGAATACGAAAAATGGCTTTCGTTTGATGAGTATACCCGTTCGGAGCTTGAAAAAATAACCGATGAAAAAGAACTCGAGGACAGGTTTTATAAAAACCTTGAGTTCGGTACCGGCGGACTTCGCGGCGTGATGGGCGCAGGCGCAAACCGAATGAATAAATACACCGTCAGCAAGGCTACTAAGGGGCTTGCCGATTATCTCAACAGTGAGCTTGACGGGGATAAAAGCGTTGTTATCGCCTATGACTCACGCAATAATTCAAGGCAGTTCGCCGCCTTTGCGGCAGAGGTGCTTGTATATAACGGCATTAAGACATATCTTTTCGATACGCTTATGCCGACACCCGTGCTATCCTTTGCGGTAAAGCATCTCAACTGCAACGCAGGCGTTGTGGTAACCGCAAGTCATAACCCGAAAGAGTATAACGGATATAAAATTTACGATGAAAACGGCTGTCAGCTTGTACCGAAGCTTGCAAACAAGGTCATTAAATATGTAAACGCCGTTTCAGAGATTGAAAAGGTAGGTCACACAGACCTTACAAATGCCGAACGGGACGGACTTTTCTCATATGTAGGCAAAGAGGTTCTCGACGCATTTATAAAGGCTGTCGAAACGCAGTCGCTTTACCGTGAAAAGTCGGAGCTTAAAATTGTGTATACGCCGCTTCACGGCACGGGCAATATTCCCGTAAGAAATGTTCTTCGTGACTTTAATGTTTCCGTCGTAAAGGAACAGGAAAAGCCCGACGGCAATTTCTCCACCGTGCGTTCGCCGAACCCTGAGGAAAAGGACGCACTTACCTTGGGTATTGAGCAGGCAAAGCGTGAAAATGCCGATATAGTGCTCGGAACGGACCCGGATTGCGACAGAGTGGGTACGGCTGTTTTACATAACGGCGAGTACAGACTTATTACCGGCAATCAGATGGGCGCACTGCTTGTCGATTTTGTGCTTTCACATAAAAAGGACAGCCTCAATGAAAAGTCAACGCTTGTAAAGACGATAGTTACAAACGACCTCGGAGCAAATATAGGCAGAAAATACGGCTTGAATGTCGTGCAGACCCTTACGGGCTTTAAGTATATCGGCGACAGAATAAACGCTTACGAAAAATCAAACGAGAAAGAGTTCGTAATAGGCTATGAGGAAAGCTACGGCTACCTTGTAGGCACACACGCAAGGGATAAGGACGCCGTTGTTGCTTCAATGCTTATCTGCGAGATGGCGGCTTATCATAAGAATAACGGCAGAACGCTTGTTGACGCACTTGAAGAGCTTTACGGCCGTTACGGATATTATATTGACAGCCTTGATTCGTTTGTGCTTAAAGGCATTGACGGCACAAAGAAAATAAAAGAAATTATGGATACTTTCAGGACGGATGGCAGGTCAATGTTTGACGGCATAGACGAGGTTGTCGATTATTCGCAGGGCATAGGCGATTTGCCGAAGGAAAATGTTTTGAAATTTATATTCAAAAACGGAACATGGTTTGCGGTAAGGCCGTCGGGCACCGAACCTAAGCTTAAAATATATTATTCCGTTTGCGAAAGCGACAGAAACGAAGCGGAAAAGACGCTTGAAAGGCTAAGAAGCAAGCTTACGAGCGTTGTCGGAGGATAAAATGAGAGAGTACATAGAGAACACTATAAATCCCAAAATTCAGGGCGACGGCGGCTGGGTCGAGTTTTCGTCGTTCGACGGCGAAACGCTTGAACTAATTTTCAGGGGCGAGTGCTCAAAGTGTCTTATCCTTGAGCGGTGCATTGCCTGGATAGAGAGTGAAATCAAAAAAGACCAAGGCGAGACCGTAAAGATAAAGGCGGTAAGAAAAAAGCCGTATTTTTGGGATAAGTAAGGAGAAAGCAAATGGCACACATAAAGGTAGTCAGAAGAAGTATGCGCCCCGAGGAATGGACAGAGCTTCGCTTCGGATGGCTTAAAAGATATATTGTCCGCGACAAATACGAAATCGACACCTTGCAGATAAGAGACGCGAGACAGGTGTCGGAGATGAACTATGAATATTATTCCGACGAATACAGACCGCTCAAAAGGGGAGATATGTATTTTACCCCCGACGGTACGGCGTTTATCAAGGGCGATGTAAAGGTGCCCGATTCGTTAAAGGGCAAGGAGCTTTGGCTCACGCTTAAAACGGCGGCGGAAATCATAATAAAGGTAAACGGAAAATATGTAGGCGGCGTTGACCCGAACAGGGACAGGGTGCTGCTTTCGGGATATGTTGACAGCGATGATTTGCATTTTGAAATGCAGGGCTATAATCGCTCAAAGCCCGATGACGAGAGAAACCCCGAATCGCTTTCTGTAAGGGGTTGCCGCCAGATATTTGAGGGCGCATATCTTGCTACTGTTGACCATGAGGTACTCGACCTTGTATATGACTTTGAGGTGCTTCTCGATATTGCAAACAGCGACTATTTCAACGAGGATTACAGAGCGTTCCTCAACCGTGAGCTCAACAACGCAATGAATGGCATAAGCTTCGACAACGAGGAATATGTTACGGGCGTTAAGGAAGCAAAAGAGTACATAGAGAATGTAATTTATGCCAACACGGATTATAAGGGTAACGGCGATGTGGCTCTTGTGGCTCATTCCCACCTTGACCTTGCGTATTATTGGAGAAGAATACACACCGTACAGAAAAATCTGCGTACCGTGCTCATTCAGCTCCGTCTTATGGACAGATACCCGGATTTCAAATACACTCACACGCAGGCTTACACCTACGAAACGCTCGAAAAGTATTATCCCGAGGTGTTCTCGGAACTTAAAGAAAAAATCAAGAACGGTCAGTTTGAGCCTGTCGGCGGTATGTATGTCGAGCCCGACTGTAATATTCCGTCCGCGGAGAGCCTCATAAGACAGTGCCTTTACGGTCAGAAGTATTTCAGGGAAAAATTCGGTATAACCGTTAATAACTGTTGGCTTCCCGACGTGTTCGGCAACAGCTGGATTTTGCCGCAGATACTCAAAAAGAGCGGAATTGACTATTTCGTTTCCAACAAGATGTCAACATGGAACGACACAAACAGATTTCCGCACAACAACTTTATATGGAAGGGCATTGACGCAAGCGAGGTATATGCCTGCGTTCCGCCCACACATTTCATAACATGGAATATGCCCTCGCAGATACAGGAAAACTGGGAGGCTTATCAGGACAAGAACACCGGCGGACAGACTATGTCGATGTTCGGCTACGGCGACGGCGGCAGCGGCGTTACCGAGGAAATGATTGAGATGATGAAACGCTTTGACAAGATTTCCGCTATGCCTAAAACAGAGCATGTTTCGGGCAAGGAATTTCTTGAAAAGAACTTCAAAAACAACGATAAGCTTGAAAAGTGGGACGGCGAATTATACCTTGAAATGCACAGGGGAACATTTACCACAAAGTCCATTCTCAAGCAGTATAACCGCAGACTTGAATACAAGCTGCGCGAAGCGGAGATAATATCCGTTTTGCGTGCGGCGACCGGAAACGAATATCCGTCAAAGCTGCTTGAAGAGTGCTATAAAAAGCTGCTTATAAATCAATTCCATGACATTTTGCCCGGCAGCCATATCAATCCCGTGTATAAGGACGCAATTGCCGACTATGAATGGGTTGACGAACAGCTTGACTCGATCATCAAATCCGGCGAGAATTATTTCAATTCGCTGAATTTTGACAGAACCTCGCTTACCTTTATTGAGGATGAAAACGGCGGAACCGTAAGACACGGCAAAAAGGGATTTTGGGCAATTCCGTCGCTTCCCGCACTGTCAAACGGAAAAATATTTGACGAAACAACCGATAATTCAGAATGGATAACCGTCGGCGACTGTGTTGAAACGCCGTTTTATCGCATTGAATTCAATTCCGACGGAAGTATGTTAAGCCTTTACGACAAGGAAAGCATGAGAGAATGGGTTGACGGAGAGTTTAACAAGCTCAAGGTCTATGAGGACAACCCCGGCGTATATGACGCGTGGGATATACTTCCGAATTATAAGGATAAGGAAATTATCCCCGAGGTAACCGAAAATCTTTCGCTCACTCATAAGGACAGCGAGTCGGCGGAGTTCACGGCAACGGTTGCAATAGGCGAGAGCGAATGGAAAAGAGTTATCCGCCTGTTCCGCCGTTCGAGGGGAATTGAGGTTGAAAATATTGTCGACTGGAAAGAGAGACACCGTCTTGTCAAGGCACAGTACGACTGCAATGTTCTCACAAGAGAGGCTGTTTGCGACACAAGCGCAGGCTATATCAAGCGTGAGACCCATTCCAACACTTCGTGGCAGAAAGCACGCTTTGAGGTGTGTCATCACAAGTGGGTTGACCTTGCGGAGCAGGGAGGCGGCGTAGCGCTTATAAATGAGGGCAAGTACGGCGTAGGTCTTTGCGAAAATTCAATGTCTTTAAGCCTGTTGAGAGGAACCGTTCGACCCGATATAGAGAGCGATATGGGCAAGCACGATTTCTGTTATATGATTATGCCTCATTCGGGCTCGTTCGTTGACGCCGAGATAAACAACAAGGCGTTTGAATACAATATTCCGTTGACAAGGGCTGATGTCTCTTGCGCAAATACATTTCCGGGTCTGTTTTTACAGGCGATGAAGCGTTCCGAGGACGGAAAGCATATTGTCGTCAGACTTTCCGAGCAGGACGGCAAGAGAGGAACGCTCACTTTCCCGAAGCCGGTAAAGGTTATGAATATGCTTGAGGATGTACTTTTCGAGAGCGACAAAATCGAGTATAAGCCCTTTGAAATACTCACAATCGGTATATAATTGCTTAGGCGGTCAAAATTTTGACCGCCTAAAACCGTTTATTTGTGATATTTTACACTTGAAAAATAATGTCGAATATAGTAATATACTAATATATTATTTTTTGACGCTTTGGGAGCAGGGGAAAATGGAGTTACTTGAGCAGAGAATTATGAAAGACGGGGTTGTCAAAAAAGGCAATGTCCTCAAGGTTGACAGCTTTCTTAATCATCAGATAGATATAAAGCTTTATTCGGAAATAGGTGCGGAATTCGCCAGACTTTACAAAGATTGCGACGTTACAAAAATCCTTACCATAGAGGCCTCAGGCATCGGTATAGCGTGTGTAACTGCGCAATCTTTTAATAATATACCCGTTGTTTTTGCCAAGAAAAACAAGACAAGCAACCTGTCGGACGATGTTTATTCAAGCAAGGTCGTTTCTTTTACACACGGCAGAGAGTATGAAATTGTTGTTTCCAAAAATTATATAAACCCGGAGGACAGGATTCTCATAATTGACGATTTCCTTGCCAACGGTAAGGCTCTTGAGGGACTTATCAAGATAATTAAGCAGGCGGGCGCGACTGTTGTCGGCGCAGGAATCGTAATTGAAAAGGGCTTCCAGCCCGGTGGGGAGAATTTGAGAAAACAGGGTGTGCGTGTCGAATCGCTTGCCATTGTTGAATCAATGAACGACGAAACAGGGGAAATCGTCTTCAGGCATTGATAATGTTATTAAACGGGGAAGCCCGTTAAAATATTTTTTGGAGGTCAAAAAATGAAAAAGTTCACCAAAATTTTGGCGCTTGCTCTCGTTGCTGTAATGATTTTCTCATTTGCGGCTTGCGGCAGCACCAAGGATGACACAAAGACGAGCAATGTTAAGATCGGTCTTATCTGTCTCCATGATGAAAACTCGACTTACGACGCAAACTTCATCAACGCTCTCAAGGATGTTCAGAATGAACTCGGTCTTACCGACGAGCAGGTTCTTATCAAAACAAACATTCCTGAGTCGGATGCTTGCTACACTGCTGCTTCCGAGCTTGTTGAGGCCGGCTGCACAGCAATCTTTGCCGATTCCTTCGGTCATGAGACATATATGCTCCAGGCTGCTAAGGAATTTACTGATGTTCAGTTCTATCATGCAACCGGTACAATGGCTCACACAGAAAAGCTTGCTAACTTCCACAATGCTTTCGCAAGCATTTACGAGGGTCGTTATCTCGCAGGCGTTGCTGCAGGCTTGAAGCTTAACGAAATGATTTCTTCGGGTAAAATCACCGCTGATCAGGCTGTTATCGGTTATGTAGGCGCTTTCCCGTATGCAGAAGTTAAATCAGGCTACACATCGTTCTATCTCGGCGCGCGTTCTGTTTGCCCGAGCGCAACGATGAAGGTTACATATACAAACTCTTGGTTCGACATTGCTCTTGAGCGTGAAGCTGCTCTCAAGCTTATCAACGACGGCTGTGTTCTTATTTCTCAGCATGCTGACTCTGAGGGTGCTCCCAAGGCTTGTGAAGAAAAGGGCGTTCCGAACGTTGCTTACAATGTAAACACCATTTCCATGGGACCGAACACAGCTCTTATCTCTTCAAAGATTTATTGGGCTCCGTACTTCAAGATGATGTATGAAGCAGCGGTAAACGGCACAGCTGTTCCCACCGATTACACAGGCTCTCTCAAGGACGGTATGGTTCAGCTTACCGAACTCAATACGGCTGTTGCTGCTGAGGGCACACAGGCTAAGCTTGACGAGGTTAAGGCTGAGCTTGAAGCAGGTACGCTCAAGGTATTTGATACCTCGAAGTTCACTGTTAAGGGCGCTACGCTCACAACATACATGGCGGATGTTGATACCGATGCAGACTACACTCCCGATACGGAGGCTGTTGCAGACGGTTACTTCCATGAGTCCGAATATCGTTCGGCTCCTTACTTTGACATTATCATCGACGGTGTTACCGAAGATACTGCGTCAATCAAATAATTAAACAATTTTCGGGCGGAGTTTGCGCTCCGCCCGAACTCGTTTGTAAAAAAACAGCTTAATTTTGAGAAGAGTACAGCCGCAGATACTACGGCTTTTTTGTTTTCAGAATTAAGAAAGAAAGGAAAAAGTCAATGAGCAAAGTTGCTTTGGAATTAAAAGGCATTACAAAAAGATTCGGAACCATTGTTGCCAATCACAATGTCAGCCTGTGCGCGTATCAGGGAGAAATTCTTTCGTTGCTCGGGGAAAACGGAAGCGGAAAAACCACGCTTATGAATATGCTCTCGGGAATTTATTATCCGGACGAGGGTCAGATTTTTATAAACGGCGAGGAAACTGTCATCAGCTCTCCGAGAGACGCTTATGACTGTAAAATAGGTATGATACATCAGCATTTTAAGCTTGTAGATGTGTTTACCGCGGCTGAAAATATTGTCCTCGGACTTAAAGAAAATGGCGGCTACAATATTAAAAAAGCTACGGAAAAGGTCTCAAAAATTGCCGAAAAGTACGGCTTTGATATTGACCCGAATAAAAAAATACACGAGATGTCCGTTTCCGAGAAGCAGACGGTTGAAATTATTAAGGTTCTTTACAGAGGTGCGGATATTCTGATTCTTGACGAGCCGACGGCTGTTTTAACCCCTCAGGAGACAACGAAGCTGTTTTCTGTTTTGCGTAATATGAAAGCCGACGGAAAAACAATAATTATCATAACCCATAAGCTTCATGAGGTTTTGGCTTTGTCTGACAGAGTTTCGGTATTGAGAAAGGGCGAGTATATCGGCACGGTAATCACTTCCGAAACCAATGAGAGCGAGCTTACCGAAATGATGGTAGGTAAAAAAATAACTCTCAACATCAACAGAACCGAACCTAAGGAGCCTAAGGACAGAATAGTAGTTAAAAATTTGAATTGTATCAACCGTGAGGGCGTTAAGGTGCTTGACGATGTTTCGTTTACCGCCCGTTCCGGAGAAATCCTCGGCATTGCAGGTATTGCAGGCTCGGGTCAGCGCGAGCTGCTCGAGGCGATTGCCGGACTTCAGCATATAGAGCAGGGTGAAATTCTTTATAATGTTCCGAATTCCGATACGGTTGAAAATCTGCGGGACAAAACTCCGCTTCAGATTCGTTCCCTCGGTGTGCGCCTTTCTTTTGTACCCGAGGACAGACTCGGTATGGGTCTTGTCGGCAATATGGATATTGTTGACAATATGCTTTTGAGAAGCTATAAAAAAGGCAAATCTCTTTTCCTGCAGAGGAAAGAACCTCAAAATCTCGCGGATGAAATCATAGAGCAGCTTGAGGTAGTAACTCCGAGCGCAAACACACCGGTCAGAAGACTTTCCGGCGGTAATGTGCAAAAGGTTCTTGTCGGTCGTGAAATTGCGGCTGCGCCCACTGTTTTGATGGCGGCATATCCCGTAAGAGGACTTGATATAAATTCTTCTTATATGATTTATAATCTCTTGAACCAGCAAAAGGAAAGAGGCGTTGCAGTCATCTTTGTCGGCGAGGATCTTGATGTTCTCATTGAGCTTTGCGACAGAATACTTGTAATCGGTTCGGGTAAAATTATGGGAACCCTTGACGGCAGAACTGCAAAGAAGGAAGAAATCGGTTATCTTATGACTAAAACGAGCGGAGGTGCAAACAATGAGTAAATCCTCAAAACGCAATCAGGAGCCTTTAATTCACATAACCAAAAGAAGCCATATGCCGGAGGGCAAGGCTTGGGGAATCCGTATTTTGGCAATCGTAATTTCGTTGCTCGTTTCTTCTCTGGTTATTATTCTTCTGACGCATTACAACCCGGTTCAGGTGTTTAAGGCAATGGTAACCGGTAACTTCGGCTCAATGACAAAGATAAAGTCTCTTTTCCAAAATCTTGCAATGCTTCTCTGCATTTCACTTGCGGTTACACCGGCATTCAAGATGAAATTCTGGAACCTCGGAGCCGAGGGACAGGTGCTTGTCGGCGGACTTGCTTCGGCGGCGTGTATGTTTTATATAAAGGATTCTATACCGAATGCGTTGCTTATATTTATAATGCTTGCCGCAAGTGTGGCAGCAGGTATTGTTTGGGGAGTTATCCCGGCGATTTTCAAGGCGAAATGGAACGCCAACGAAACTCTGTTCACCCTTATGATGAACTATGTTGCAATCCAGCTTGTATCATTTTGTATTATGTATTGGGTTCCGAGCGGCTCGGCGGTTATGGGTGTTATCAATATGAGCTCACAGGCAGGTTGGTTACCTAATCTGTTCGGTCAGAAATACCTCATAAATATACTCACGGTTGCCGTGCTTACCGTATTTTTATATGTTTATCTTAAATACAGCAAGCAGGGATATGAAATAACCGTTGTCGGTGAAAGCGAGAATACTGCGAGGTATATCGGTATTGATGTTAAAAAGGTTATTATCCGTACAATGGTGCTTTCCGGCGCAATGTGCGGTCTTGCAGGCTTTTTACTCGTTTCCGGTACAAACCACACCATTACCAAGAATACGGCAGGCGGTATGGGCTTTACGGCCGTTATGGTATCGTGGCTGGCAAAGTTTAATCCCGCAATTATGGTACTTACATCGTTCCTTATTGTATTCCTTCAAAAGGGAGCGGGCGAAATTGCCACCGTGTGCCGTTTGAACGAAAGCATTTCCGATATATTGACGGGCATAATAATTTTCTTCATTATCGGCAGCGAGTTCTTTATAAACTACAAAATCAATTTCAGATCAAAGCACAAGGAGGTTAAATAATGCTTACAACAATTTTGACTTTTATCAGTGCGGCGATTATTCAGAGTATACCGCTTCTTTACGGCTCGGTAGGCGAGATTATTACCGAGAAAAGCGGCAACTTAAACCTCGGTATTCCGGGTATAATGTATATGGGCGGTATCTCCGGCATTATCGGCGGATATATTTATGAGCATTCCACGGAAAATCCCAATTCGTTTCTTTTGGTGATTATACCTTTGCTCTCTTCGCTTTTGGGCTCGGTGTTGCTTTCTCTTGTTTACAGCTTCCTTACCATTACGCTCAGGGCAAACCAAAATGTTACGGGACTTGCGCTTACAACATTCGGCGTAGGTATCGGCAACTTCTTCGGCGGCTCTCTTTTAAGCCTTTTCGGTGAAACCGGATCGATTTCTCTTATCAAAACCGGACTTTGTTATAAGGCTTCTCTTCCGTTTGCAAGCAAGCTCGGACTTTTCGGTGAGACATTTCTTTCATTCGGATTTTTGGCTTATCTTGCGATTATAATCGCATTGGTGGCTTCGTTTGTTCTTAACAGAACGAGAGTGGGACTTAATCTCAGAGCGGTCGGTGAGAATCCTGCCACTGCGGATGCGGCAGGCATCAGCGTTACGAAGTATAAGTATCTTGCGACCTGTATAGGCGGTGCCATTGCAGGCTTGGGCGGTCTTTATTTCGTAATGGACTACACAAGCGGCGCATGGACAAATAACGGCTTTGGAGACCGAGGCTGGCTTGCGGTTGCAATTGTTATTTTCGCAATTTGGAAGCCGAAATCTGCAATTCTCAGCTCCTTCCTTTTCGGCGGACTTTATATTATTTGCGTATATATTCCCGGACTTTCGTCTGCGGCAAAGGAGCTTATCAAGATGTTGCCTTATCTTGTTACGATAATCGTTCTCATCCTTATAAGTATCCGTCAGAAGAAAGAAAATCAGCCTCCGCAGAGCCTCGGACTTTCGTATTTCCGAGAGGAAAGATAATTTTATGCTTACGATTAAAGCATCAGCTTGCCTGATGCTTTTTTGTATATTTCTCACTCTTTTATTTATAATAAATACTAACGGAACGGAGGGGGAAAATGACTCATTACGAGCTTTTGGGAAAAATTCTAAAGGATGTGCGGGAGGATATGTCCGACGATGAAATAACCGAGCTTTTGCTTGAAAGCAAAATATCGCTTTCCGACGATAAAAGAATTACCTTCGGTCAGAAGGCTTCCGACAAGCTGGCGGAGTTTGCGGGAAGCTGGTTTTTTATAATAGCTTTTACGGCTTTTTTGATTATATGGATTTTGGCAAACGTGTATTTTATCAAAAATCCCTTTGACCCGTATCCGTTTATAATGCTTAACCTTGTTTTGTCGTGCGTTGCGGCAATTCAGGCGCCTCTTATTATGATGAGCCAAAAACGGCAGGAGCAAAAAGACAGAAACAGGGCGGAAAATGATTTCAAAGTCAATTTGAAATGTGAAATTATACTTGAAAATATGCACAGAAAATTAGATGAGTTGCTTGAATACCAAAGAAAGCGGTGAAATTTGTCAAAGGTGATAAAAATTTGCCGATTTGAGTTAAATTATCGTGCTAATGCCGAATTGAAAAAATTGGGATAAATGATAAAATATAGAACGGTGATTTAATGAGTATTAAACTTGTGGTAAGCGACATTGACGGCACTCTTGTCAATTCAAAAAAAGAGCTCTTGCCCGAAACAAAGAGCGCAATAGATGAATTCATAAATAAAGGCGGTATTTTTGCCATAGCTTCCGGCAGACCGAGCAAGGGTATTGAAAGATATATAAACGAGCTTGATTTGTGCAACAGGGGCGGATATATTATTTCATATAACGGTTCGAGAATTACCGATTTGCATACGGGAAAGCTTGTATATCAGAAAAACATCGAGGTTGAACAGGTTAAGGAGATAATCGATATTGCGGATTCTCTCTGCGTGCCTCTTACTACCTATAAGGACGACATTGCAATAACGCAAAAGGCAAACGACAGGTATTTTGAGCTTGAAATCGGCATAAATCGGCTTGAGGTCAAGAGGACGGATAATCTGCTTGAAGAGATTAAGTATCCCGTACCTAAATTTCTGATAACGGGCGAGCCCGAGCTACTTGAAAAAGCTGAAATTGAAATGAGCGAAAAGCTTAAGGGCGTCACGATTTTTCGTTCCGAGCCCTTCTTTTTGGAGGTTGCTCCGAAAAATATGAACAAGGGTGTGGCTCTGTGTGAACTCGGTAAGTATCTGAAGCTTGACCGCTCGGAAATTATGGCTTGCGGCGACGGCTATAATGATGTTACGCTTGTTGAAAGGGCAGGTATCGGCGTTGCAATGAAAAACGCACAGCGTCCCGTGCTTGAAGCCGCCGACTATATAACCGACTCCAACGAAAACAACGGCGTCGGTAAGGCAATTGAAAAATTCGCATTATAAGTGAGCGCTTTGTATCTTATTTATGATACAGAGCGCTTTTTGCGCTTTAATTATGAATTTGTTTTATCGGACATATTTGTTCGTTTTATGCGAAAAGTTTTACAACGATTTTACATTGAAGCTCTATGCAAAGGGAGCGGCTGTGTATTATAATTACATTAGTAAAATACGGGAGTGATATTGTGATATATTGTGTTGAGGACGATAACGGTATCCGTGATTTAATGATATATACCCTGAATGCGTCGGGCTTTGAGGCAAAAGGCTTTTCGCGGGCGGAAGACTTTTACGCGGCGCTAAAAAACGAAATGCCCGAGCTTGTTATGCTTGACATTATGCTTCCGGGCGAGGATGGAATATCAATTCTTAAAAACCTTCGTGCGAACGGTGTCACAAGAAATTTACCCGTGATAATGGCAAGCGCAAGAGGAATGGAATACGACAAGGTGCTGGGACTTGACAACGGTGCGGACGACTACATAGCAAAGCCGTTCGGTATGATGGAAATGGTGTCGAGAGTTAAAGCGGTTTTGAGAAGATGCGAAAAAAAGTCTGCCGAATCGGCAAGGGCAGGTAATATCGAAATTGACAGTGAACGCCACAAGGTAAAGGTCAATGGTGATGAGATAACGCTTACGCTAAAGGAATTTGAGCTTCTGAAGCTGCTTTGTGAAAATGAGGGCGTTGTGTTTTCAAGAGAAAAGCTTTTGGCTAAGATATGGGGCATTGATTTTATGGGCGAGACAAGAACGGTTGATGTGCATATAGGAACGCTCCGAACAAAGCTCGGCAAAGACGGAGATATGATTGAAACGGTAAGAGGCGTGGGCTACAGATTGGAGGCAAAAGAGTGAAAAAGCAGATATTCCGCTCGATTTTTATAACCTCGGCGGCTGTTCTTTTATCCTGCGTGCTTATCTTTTTTATTGCTTTGTACGCTTATTTTTCCGACTTCCAAATGCGGCAGTTAAGATCGGCTGCGGAAATAGCCGCTGATGCCGTGGAAGCCGGCGGAATTGAATGCATAGAAAATTCCGAATATTCCGATTACAGAATTACATATATATCTCCCGACGGCTCTGTACTGTATGACAGCAAGGCGGGAAGCGTAACAGGTGAAAACTATCTTGAGCGTGAGGAGATAAGCAAGGCGCTTTCGGAGGGTGTCGGTGAGAGCTTGCGCTATTCGGATACTCTTATGCAACGCCAGCTTTACTGTGCAAAGAGGCTTTCAGACGGCTCTGTGCTGCGTTTGGCGTCAGAGTACCTGACATGGTGGACTTTGATTTACGGAATGCTGCAACCGATTTTTGCGGTTGCGCTGATTGCTCTTATACTTTCAATTTTACTTTCGTTGAGGCTTTCAAAAAAGATTGTTGCTCCGCTCAATTCGCTCGATACGGAAAATCCGTCGGACAAGCCTGTATATGAGGAGCTCTCGCCTTTAATCAGCCGCATCGGCGCACAGCAGGAGCAGCTTAAAAAACAGAAAAAAGAGCTTGAACGCAAAAAAGAAGAATTCAATACCGCAACCGAGAATATGGCTGAGGGGATTGTAGTGCTCAATAAAAGCGGTGCGGTTCTCAGTATCAACGGAGCTGCCTGTAAAACGCTCGGAATAACCAAGTACAGTATCGGAAAAGACCTGCTTTTGTTCAATAACAGCGAGAAGCTTCAAGCTCTGCTCAAAAAGGCAGGTAACGGCGAGCATGCGGAAAAAACAGTGCCCATTGACGGCAAGAATTATCAGCTTAATGCAAATCCCGTAATTACAAACGGAAAGGTTAGGGGGATTACGCTTGTAATTTTTGATATTACGGAAAAAGAAAAGGCTGAGGCTGCAAGGAGAGAGTTTACCGCAAATGTCTCACACGAGCTTAAAACGCCTTTGCAGACTATATCGGGCTGTGCCGAATTGCTTGCGGGCGGTATGGTGAAAGATGAGGATATACCTAAGTTCGCTGATAAAATTCACTCAGAAGCCATTAGGATGATTTCAATGGTGGAGGATATAATAAAGCTGTCGCATCTTGACGAACAAAATATCGGGCTGCAGCGGCAGACTGTTGATTTGTACGAGACTGCAAAAAGCGTCACGGAGCGTCTGGCGCACATCGCAAAGAAGAGGGGTATAGCGTTTGAGCTTGTCGGGGAACAGACGGAAATAACCGCAATACCTCAGCTGATAGATGAAATAGTATATAATCTCTGCGATAATGCGATAAAATATAATCACGACGGCGGCAGAGTTAAAATTGAAGCGGAAAATCACGAAAATTCGGCAACGCTTTGCGTCAGCGACACGGGAATAGGAATACCCGAAAATGAACGGGAAAGAATTTTTGAACGCTTCTATATGGTGGACAAAAGTCATTCAAAGGAAATCGGCGGGACGGGTCTCGGACTTTCCATAGTCAAGCACGCCGCAATTATTCACGGTGCCGAAATAGATGTTAAAAGCGAGCTCGGTAAAGGCACTTCAATTACCGTAACGTTTCCTAAAAACGGAAGCGGTACGGAGTAACGGAAATTTTACCTGAATTTTACATAAATCTTTTATAAATTTGATGTTCATATGGTATCTTTGCTTTGGAAAAGGAGAGAAGTGCCATATGAACATTTTTGATTTTTTATCGCTTATCGGAGGTTTATGTCTGTTCCTGTTCGGAATGAATGTTATGGGACAGGCGTTGGAGCGCCGTGCCGGAGGCAGACTTAAAAATTTGCTCGGTAAGCTCACAAGGAACAAAACGACCGGGCTTTTAACAGGTCTCGGAGTTACTGCCGTCATACAAAGCTCTTCGGCAACAACGGTTATGGTAGTGGGATTTGTTAACTCGGGGCTTATGACATTAAAACAATCGATAAATGTCATAATGGGTGCAAATATCGGAACGACCGTTACCGCATGGATTTTGAGCCTTGCCGGTATAGATTCGGATAATACCTTTGTTTCTCTGCTTAAGCCGTCATCATTCACACCGATTCTCGCACTTGTGGGAATAATTCTCTATATGTTTTGCAAAAGCGACAGAAAAAAAGACAGCGGAATGATAATGCTCGGCTTTGCCACGCTGATGTTCGGTATGGAAGCCATGTCGTCATCTGTTGCCGGACTCCAATACGATGAGAGCTTTCAAAAAATGTTTTTGATGTTTTCCAATCCGATATTGGGAGTGCTTATCGGTACTCTTTTGACTGCGATTATTCAATCAAGCTCGGCGTCTGTCGGAATTTTGCAGGCGCTTGCTTCAACAGGAGCTGTTCCTTACGGCTCGGCAGTACCGATAATAATGGGTCAGAATATAGGAACATGCGTAACCGCGTTGATTTCTTCCGTCGGTGCAAACAAAAACGCAAAGCGTGCCGCAATGGTGCATCTTTCCTTTAATGTAATCGGAACAGTAGTATGGCTGTCGGTTTACTGTATAGTAAAGGCGGCTTTCAAGCCTGCCGTTCTTTCCGAGCCGGCGTCGCTTTTCGGTATTGCGGTTGTACATACCGTATTTAATGTGCTTTGTACGCTGCTTATGCTTCCTTTGGGAAATGTGCTTGAAAAGCTTGTATGCTTTATTGTGCCGGAAAGTAAGAAAAAGGAGGCTTATAATGAGCTTGACGAAAGACTGCTTGTTACGCCGTCGTTGGCTATTGAACAGAGCAAAACGGTTGCCGTAAAAATGGCTGAATTTTCCAAATCCGCATTAAGTGATTCAGTAAAAAGCTTTACGGGATATTCAAATGATTTAGCTCGCAGTATCCGTGAAAAAGAAAAAGCTTGTGATAAATTTGAGGATACACTCGGAACATATTTGATTAAAATAAGCGCTTCAAAGCTTGATAACGAACAGAGCGAAGAAACTACGGCGCTTCTCAAGCAAATAGGTGATTTTGAGCGGATATCGGATCATGCGGTAAATATTCTCGAGTCGGCTGAGGAGCTCAGAGATAAGAGGCTTACGCTGACGGAGGAAGCGCTCAGAGAGTTTGACATTATTACATCTGCGGTGGAGGAGGTTATTTCGCTTGCGATTCGTGCTTTTGAAAGTGAAAATCTTGAAATTGCAAGGGAGGTCGAACCGCTTGAAGATGTTGTCGATGATTTGAAGGAACAGCTCAGAACAAGGCATATTCTTCGTATGCAGGAGGGCAAATGCAGTCCGGAGGTTGGTTTTGTGTGGTCGGACTTATTGACAAATCTTGAGCGCGTCAGCGACCACTGCTCTAATATTGCCTGTTGCGTGCTCGAAAGGAACAGACATAATCTTAACATCCACGAGACGCTTAAAGCCGTAAAATCGGAAAATGCGGATTATCGCGACAAATATATAATGTACTCGGAAAAATACAGGGTCGGCTGAGCTGTTTGCATATGCGGGTTCACAAAATAATTGACTTTTTTTTATTAAGTGATAAAATGGAACTAAAAGTTAATGCTTTTCGGAAAGGTATGTGAACTGTATGGCAACCTCTATTGATTTTATTAAGCACTACGGAGATAAATCTTTTGACGAGCTTCCGTTTACCGATATCGATAATCTGATTTTGTGCGAAATATTTTATATGCCGTTTGAAAAAGTACTTTATAAGGGATTTGACGAAGAACCTGTACTTTTTTCCGAGGCTTGCAGAAAGGTGTTTGCATATAACGGATATAAGCATATTTCTCCCGGATTTTTAATGAACAATCACATAAGTCAGAAAATGATGCGTCTTGCCGACACATCAAGATATAAGAATGTTAAGGTGTTCGCTTGCGAGAGCGTTTTCGGACCCGAGCCTGCGGTTCAGTTTGCCGCAATGACATTTATTCTTCCGGACGGAACGAATATTATTGTCTTCAGAGGAACTGACGACACTTGGGTCGGATGGCGTGAGGACCTTGACATTTATACTAAAAAGGGTATTCCGTCTCATAAGCTTTCCGTTGATTACCTTGAGAGGGTGGCAAAGGAATTACCTGACGGAGATTTAATTATCTGCGGTCATTCAAAAGGCGGACATATTGCGCTTCACAGCGCTCTTTACTGCGAAGAAAGCGTACGAAACAGAATTGCCGGAGTTTACAATAACGACGGACCGGGCTTTTACAGCTATAATTATATAGATTCAAAGCCGTATAATGAGATTATCAAAAAATACCGCCACTTTGTACCAGACAGCTCTTTTGTCGGAATGTTGCTGGTTCACGATGACGATTACATACCCGTAAGAAGCACCAGACTTTTGGGTATGCTTCAGCATGACCCGTCAACATGGAGAGTTAAGGGTACGCAATTTTTGACAAGGGATAACCTTACATTTGTTGCAAGAGTTACGGATCTTGTGCTTAAAAAGCTGATTTACAAAATAGACGACGAACACAGTCTGAATTTTGAAACAATTCTTACCGAGGTTATTGCGGGTATGGGTCAGGTAAGCATTACCGGATTTTCGAAGAATCTCGCTTCCTCAATTAAGGGCGCGGCAGCAACCTGGAAAACGGTTGACGAGCCTGCAAAAGAATTATTTCGCGCAACCTTCGGCGGTCTTTTCAAGATAATCGACGAATGCGTAAAGCTCGTTATTATGGAGGACAGGGCTTCCAAACAGCAGAAAACCGTAAAGCAGTAAAATTTTTAATAAATTTTTTGTTTTAAGTGTTGACAAATTGTGATTAAAAATCCATAATATATACGCAGAACAAAATCGGTAGGTAAGGCTACCAAAGGGATAAGCTATCCGCAGTTTGCAGATAATATGGATACGGACTGCTGCCGTGAAAAGTGGAGACACTGTAAGCAGGTCAACAGGTTACATCGAATTCAAGGTGTAATTTAACGCAGTTTCATTGCCCTTTGATGCTAAAGCTTGAACGGACAATAACGCTCTTATTTCTCATGCCGAATTTTGCTTCGGCGTGAGATTTTTTATTTTTGTGAGGTGAAAACAATGGACGCAGGAGGCGTGAGAAGTACAGATCCTATTCCGCGAAGTATCATTAAAATCCACGACGCCTGTGCGTTCGGGTTTTCGGAATAAAAGATATGTACTCTGTTTCCTATTTATTTTTTATTTTCGGAGGGAACAATATGTACGAAAAGATTATCGAATTATTACAGCAGAAAAAATATCACGAATTGAAGAGTATGCTCGCCGATATGAATGAGGCGGATATTGCTTCTGTGCTCAGCGAGCTTCCGCAGGAGCTTCTTCCTTTGGTTTACAGGATTTTACCCAAGGAGCTTGCGGCAGATGTATTCGTCAACATGGAGTCGGACGACCAGGAATTTCTTATAAAGGCGTTCAGCGATACTGAGTTGCGAGAGGTGCTTGACGAGCTTTATGTCGATGATGCCGTTGACATAATCGAAGAGATGCCCGCAACGGTTGTCAAGCGTATTCTTATGCACACAGACCCGGAGGTTCGTAAAAGCATAAACGAAATACTCAAGTATCCGGAGGATTCCGCGGGAAGCCTTATGACCATCGAGTATGTCGATTTGAAAAAATATATGACCGTTGACGACGCGTTTACAAGAATTCGCCGTACCGGAGTCGATAAAGAGACTATTTATATCTGTTATGTTACGGATGAAAACAGAAAGCTTTTGGGACTTGTAACTGTTAAGGACCTTCTTTTGTCCGATAAGAGCAAAAAGATGTTTGAGATAATGGAAACTAATGTTATCTCGGTTACAACGCTTGAGGATAAGGAAATTGTTGCAGAAAAATTCCAAAAATATGACCTCTTGGCTATTCCTGTCGTCGATCAGGAGAAGCGTCTTGTCGGTATCGTTACATTCGACGACGCTATGGATGTCCTTCAGGATGAGAACACCGAAGACATTGAAAAAATGGCGGCTATCACGCCCACAGACAAGCCCTACCTTAAAATGGGCATTGTCGAAACATGGAAAAAGCGTGTTCCGTGGCTTCTTTTGCTGATGGTATCCGCTACATTTACAGGAAAAATAATCACATCGTTTGAGGACGCTTTGAAGGCGCAGATTGTTTTAACATCGTTTATTCCCATGCTTATGGATACGGGCGGAAACTGCGGCGGTCAGTCCTCAGTAACCGTAATTCGTGCGCTTTCACTCGGCGATTTGCATTTCAGCGATATTTTCAGAGTTATTTGGAAGGAATTCAGGGTTGCGCTGCTTTGCGGCATCACCCTTGCGATTGTGAATTTTGCAAAGCTTATGCTCCTTGACAGGGTTGGACTTTTGGTTTCGCTTACCGTATGCTTTACAATGCTACTTACGATAATTTTTGCGAAATTTGTCGGCGCAACACTGCCCATTTTGGCAAAGAAGGTCGGCTTTGACCCTGCAGTTATGGCAAGTCCGTTTATTACAACGATAGTTGACGCGATTTCACTCCTTATTTATTTCAAGACTGCGGGATTGATTTTGGGTGTGTAATTTTACCGTGAAATATTTACAATCAGGTATTTGACAGCGTTGACTTATATATAATGTTACAGTATAATATCCGTGGGGTGAGTTCCTTTGAAAAAAGCAAAGAGAAGAAATAAAATAATTTTAGGGCTTTCCGTTGCAGTTGTTTTACTGACTGTATTGCTGATAATTTCAGCATTCTCTCTCGGCAAATCGAAAAAAAGCGACAGCGGAATAATGAACTCGCTTGCCGAAGCCCAAAACGAAATATCTTCATATAAAGATGAACTTTCACAAAAGAACAGCGAAATAGAGTCCTACACCAACGGGATCAGTGAGCAGAATTCTATTCACGAAAGCGAAAAAGAAGAACTTAATAAAAAAATATCCGATTTGAACAGGCAGGTTTCTTTGAAAAAGAAACAGCAGGCGGACAATGCGGCAGCTAATGCTTCTACACCCGAGCCTGCGCCGTCTGACGGCGGAAGTAAAACAATCTATCTTACATTTGATGACGGTCCGTCGCCTAACACTCCGAGAATTATTTCCATTCTTAATTCTTACGGAATAAAGGCGACTTTTTTTGTCAAGAATACAGCGTATAACGGTTATATGAAGGACATAGTCGATAACGGCAACACCATCGCTTTACATTCGTACACTCATGATTATAAGCAGATTTATTCTTCCGACGCAGCTTTTTACGAGGATTTGCAGAATATTTCCGACTTGGTGTATTTGCAGACTGGCGTGCGAAGCAATATAATGCGTTTTCCCGGCGGCGGAAGCAATACCGTAAGCAAAAAGTACAGTCAGGGTATAATGTCAAGACTGACAAAAGGAGTCCAAGACAGAGGATATGTTTATTATGACTGGAACTGCTCCTCGGGAGACGCTTCCGGCAATAAAATCCCCAAAGATACGATTGTCGAAAATTGTAAAAAGGTTCCGTCGGCAAGCAATGTAATTGTTTTGCTCCACGACACCGGAGCAAAGGGGACAACCGTTGACGCCTTGCCTGAGGTTATTGAGTATTATCTCGGCTGCGGCTATACCTTTAAGGCAATCACTGCCGATACACCGCCCGTGCATCATAAGGTAAACAATTGATTTTGTACATATTATATATTTCTTTTGCCTCTCGGTTGTCATTTTGCACAAACATTAACTTCCTAAAACTCTTTGCATTGGAATTACTTCCGAATTATTTCAAAAACCACCATATATCGTGCTAAAGTTGTTGACGAGGACAAGTTTTGTGCTATAATATGATAACGAAAAAAGAAATTAACTTAGTTTAATATGATATGGGGAGAATTTATTATGTATTCAAAAGATGTACTCGTTCAAAATCAGGTAGGTCTTCATGCAAGACCCGCAACATTCTTCATTCAGAAGGCAAATGAGTTCAAGTCATCAATTTGGGTCGAAAAAGAAGAGAGAAGAGTTAACGCAAAGAGCCTTCTCGGTGTCCTTTCACTCGGAATTATGGGCGGGACGGAAATCCGTATTATCGCAGGCGGCCCCGATGAGGAACAGGCTGTTGACGAGCTTGTTAAGCTTGTTGAATCAGGCTTCGCAGAAGAATAATTTTTATATTCACACGATTTAGGGCGCATCGGTTTTTATCGGTGTGCCCTTTAATTTAGGAGAGCATATGAACGCTAAACTGCCCGAATTGCGAAAAAAAGCAATGAGTCTGCCGCTTTTGCCCGGGGTATATATAATGAAAAACAGTAAGGATGAAATTATATATATCGGAAAGGCGAAGAAACTGAAAAACAGGGTCAGCCAATACTTCGGCTCGCAGAACAGGCACACGGTCAAAGTACTTAAAATGGTTGAGAATGTAGACCGCTTTGACTATATCGTAACCGACAGCGAGTTTGAAGCACTGGTGCTTGAATGCAGTCTTATCAAGCAGCATATGCCGAAGTATAACATTCTCTTAAAGGATGATAAAGGTTACAGCTATATTGAAATAACGGGCGGCAAATATAAAAAAATATCTGCCGTATTGCAAAAAAGCGACGACCCGTACGCGGAATATATCGGACCGTATACGAGCTCATATGCGGTCAAGCAGAGCGTTGACACCGCAAACAAGATATTTAAGCTTTATCAGTGCAACAAGACATTTCCGAGGGATTTCAGAAAATCACGCCCGTGTCTTAACTACTATATTTCGCAGTGCTGCGGAGTTTGTACCGGTAAGGTATCCGAAAAGGAATACAATGAAAATTTCAATCAGGCTTTGCGTTTCTTAAAGGGCGACACGCAGTCGATCGTAAAGGAACTGAACGAAAAAATGCTTGAGGCCTCTGAAAATCTTGACTTTGAAAACGCCGCAAAATACAGGGACAAGATGGCGGCGATAAACAAAATGAAAGACCGCCAAAAGGTTGTATATAACAATATTGAGGAGCAGGATGTCTTTGCCTGTGCTGAAAACGACGGTACGACCTGCCTTGCGGTTTTAAGGTTCTCGGACAGTAAGCTGTACGACAGCGAGCATTTCTTCTTTGACACCTCAGACGACTCTCCCGAGGCTCAGCGCGCGGAGTTTATCACATCGTTTTACGGTATGCGCAGCAATATCCCGAGGCGGGTTACGGTCGAGGGCGAGGTCGAGGATAAAGAACTTCTTGAAAGATGGCTATCCGACAAAAAAGGCAAAAAGGTTACGGTTTTTGTGCCGGCAAGAGGTACGCAGGTCGAGGTTGTAAAGATGTGCAAGGAAAACGCCACGGAGAAGCTTGCATTGTATAAGGGCAAAAGCGGTAAGGCTGTTGCGGTGCTTGAAGAGCTGCAAAATCTTCTCGGACTTAAAAGCACGCCCGACTATATCGAGTCCTACGATATTTCACACACCGCAGGCTCGGATTCTGTCGGCGGTATGATAGTTTTTAAGGACGGAAAACCGTATAAGAAGGCTTACAGGCGGTTTGCGATTAAAGCCTTTGCCAACGATGATTACGGCTCAATGAACGAAGTGTTGACGCGCCGCTTCAACGAGTATATTCTCCATAAGGACAAAAATGAGGATTACGGCTTCGGAAAGCTGCCTGATTTGATTCTTCTCGACGGCGGCGAGGGACAGGTGAATGCCGTTATGCCCGTGCTTCGGGAATTCGGACTTGATATTCCCGTGTTTGGTATGGTCAAGGACGATAAGCATCATACAAGGGCGATTGCCTTTGACGGCGGCGAGATTGAGATAAACTCTAAGCGACAGGTGTTTACACTCATTTCTGATATACAGAATGAGGTACATCGCTTTTCAATCGACTACCATCATAAAAAGCACACAAAAAGTACGGTTTCGCTCTCTCTTACAAAAATCGACGGTATCGGCGAGGCGAAGGCGCGAGCTCTGCTAAAGCATTTCAAGACGGTTTCCGCGATTAAAAAGGCTACCGTCGAGGAGCTTTGCGAGGTTAAAGGAATAAATAAAGAGCTTGCGGAAAATGTCATAAAGTTCTATAATAAATAAGGTGATAAAAATGTACAAAGCAGTAATATTCGATTTGGACGGCACATTGTTGAACACTCTTGACGACCTTGCCGACAGCACAAACTTTGCTCTTAAAAAGAACGGATTTCCGACAAGAACCGTTGACGAGGTCAGGCGGTTTGTCGGAAACGGCAATATAAAGCTTATCCACAGAGCACTTCCCGATACGGCAAGCGAGGCTCAGTTCCAGAAAACTTACTCTGATTTTACCGAGCATTACAAGCACAATATGGCTAACAAGACAAAGCCCTATGACGGTATAGACAGCTTGCTCAAAGCTCTTTACGAGAATGGGATTAAGCTTGCAATCGTTACAAATAAGATTGATTTTGCGGCACAGGAGCTTTGCGGCGGACTTTTCGGCGACTATGTCAAAACGGTTATCGGAAGCGACGGCGTCAGACCCAACAAGCCTGCTCCCGACGGGCTTTATCTTGCGCTTGAAAAGCTAGGCGTAGAAAAAAAGGACGCTGTGTTTATCGGAGACAGCGAGGTCGATATTCAGACCGCAAAGAATGCGGAAATAGACAGCATCGGCGTGCTCTGGGGCTTCCGTGACGAGGAACAATTGCGTGAAATCGGCGTCCAAAAGACGGCAAAGAATGCAGACGAACTGCGCCGTATGTTATTATTTTGATAAAAACTATTGACATTTGTGTCGAAAATGTGGAAAATAAAACAGTATATGAAGGTTGGAGTATTCGTAAATGAGAGTTATTACAGGTTCGGCAAGAGGCAGAAAACTGAAAACGCTTGAGGGCGACGATGTCGTCAGACCTACAACAGATCGTGTCAAAGAGGCAATTTTCAGCATAATTCAGTTTGATTTGACCGACGCTTGCGTACTTGATTTGTTCGCAGGTTCGGGTCAGCTCGGCGTGGAAGCCTTGAGCAGGGGAGCGGCAAACGCCGTTTTTGTTGACAGAGACTCTCAGGCGGTTGAGATAATAAAGGACAACTTAAAAACTACGGGACTTTTTCAAAAGGCGACTGTTCTCAATGCGGACAGCGTAAGCTATATTAAGAACTCGAGAAATAAATTTGATATTGTTTTTCTTGACCCGCCGTACAACAAGGGCTTGATTGACGAAACGCTTGAGAGCGTTGTCGGCTGTTGCAATGAAAATGCAACGGTTGTCTGTGAAACCGATTTTAACGAAGCCTTACCCGACTGCGCCGGGGATTTTGAAAAGTACAGGGAGTACAAATACTCAAAGACCAAGATTACGACCTATAAGCGCAAGAAGTGAGCAGGTGATTTTTTGAGAACCGTTATTTGTCCCGGAAGCTTTGATCCGGTTACGCTCGGACATCTTGATATAATTACGAGAAGTTCAAAAATGTTCGACAGGGTCATTGTTCTTGTTATGACCAATTATAAAAAAAAGGACAGTTATTCTTTTTCCTCAGCGGAAAGAGTTGAGCTGATAAAAAGGTGCACTCACAGCCTTGAAAATGTCGAGGTTGACAGCTATGACGGCTTGCTTGCGGAATATGCGAGGAAAATCGGCGCTGTCGCCATTGTCAAGGGCTTGAGGGCGGTATCCGACTTTGAATACGAATTCCAGCAGGCGTTGATCAACAAGGAATTGAACAACGAGGTGGAAACGGTTTTCATTACAACGAGAGCGGAGAATATGTATCTCAGCTCAAGCGTTGTTAAGCACATATGCAGCTTGGGCGGCGATATTTCAAACTTCGTTCCGCCCGAAATAAGTGATGTGATTATTGAAAGAATCAGAAAGGAAGATGTGAAATGAGTATAGAAAGTTTACTCGATAATATTGAGGATGTCCTTGAAAACAGTAAAAATGTTCCTTTTTCATCAAAGATTTCAGTTGACGGAGATGAAATAAAGACAATTATTGAGGATATAAGGCTCAATATGCCTGACGAGCTTATGAAGGCAAGAAAGATTGCTTCCGAGAGGAAGGAAATTCTCGATGCGGCTCAGGCGGCTTCCGAGGATATAATTGCCGAGGCGAGAGATAAGGCAAAGGTGATTGTTTCCGAGCACGAAATCACAAAAAGGGCAGAGGAAAACGCATCGGATATTCTTCAGCAGGCGCGCACACAGGCTACGGAGATTATTGAGCAGGCAAGAGCAACCGCCTCCGATATGACCGAGCAGGCGCAGAAGTGGTCGAACGATCTGCGTACAAGTGCGGGCGAATATGTTGAGCACATTGTTGCAACGGCGGACGAAGCTCTTACGAACTCCGTAAACGAGATTAGAAAAGCAAGAATGTCTTTGAGAAACGCTGCGGCTCAACAGGCAAAAGAAGATTGATAATAAGCATTATATTTCACCTCGTCGCATATAATTGTGTACGAGGTGAATTTGTATGTTTGTATATTCGGTAAACAGGCGTCAGCTAAAATTTTTGGGGATAATTCTTTGCCTTTTGGCAATGGGTATAATCCTTGCTTTGTTAACAAAGGACAGTATTTCGGCGGCGAATACGGGCGAAAAAAACCTCAAAGCCTCCACGGCTGAAGAGAGAATAGCTTTTCTTTCCCAATACGGCTGGAGCGTTGACGAAGAACCGTTGGAGGTTAAGGAAATTATCATTCCAGCTGAATTTGACGATGTTTATGAAAGCTATAACGCAATTCAGACGGAGCAGGGCTTTGATCTTACTGCTTACTGCTCAAAAAGAGTAAAAAAGTGGACCTATAAGGTTACAAATTATCCGGGGTACGAAGACAGCGACTGCATAAGAGCGACGCTTCTTGTCTTTGACGGTCAGGTTATAGGCGGAGATGTGTGCTCCGTTGAGCTCGACGGTTTTATGCACGGCTTTGTAAGCCCCGTAAACAATTCACAGTAACGGAGAAAACCATGGCAGTTGAACGGCTTGACAAGATAATATCGAAAAGCGGAAAATTCACCCGCAGTGAAATAAAGCGGCTTGCCCGTTTAGGGGAAATCACCCTTGGCGGCGAGACGGTAAAGGATACTTCCGTAAAGGTCGATACCGAAAAGTGCGCAATTACGGTGTCGGGTGAGGAAATCGACACCTGCGAGTATGTTTATATTATGCTAAACAAGCCGCAGGGTGTTGTATCCGCAAGTGAGGGCAGGGGCGATATTACCGTAGTTGACATTCTGCCCGAGGGTATGAAAAGAAAAAATCTTTTTCCCGCAGGCAGGCTTGACAAGGATACAACGGGCTTCGTGCTTATTACCGATGACGGCGAGTTTGCGCACAGGATACTTTCGCCGAAAAATCATATAAAGAAAACATATATTGCGTCACTGGACAAGCCTATAGACGAAAGCAAAAAGGCTGTCCTCGAGAACGGTATAGAATTAAATGACGGCACCGTATTTAAGCCTGCGGAGCTTGAATTCCTGTCGGAAGATATGACCGAGGTGCAAATAACGATTTTCGAGGGTAAGTATCATCAGATAAAAAGAATGTTCAAGGCTGTGGGCAGTACCGTTGTTGCGTTGTGCCGCATTAAAATGGGCAATTTACACTTGGACAGCGGCTTGGCAGAGGGCGAAGCAAGGTATCTCACCGGCGCGGAAAAAGAAGAAATTGAAAAAAGATGATTAAACCGTTATGTTTGTTCCAATACTTTCGTTACCGAAAGGAATGAACATAATATGAAAACAAAAAACAAAATTTTGACCGTTGAGCTTGCGGTTCTTACAGCTTTTATAATAACCTGCGTTATCAGCACAATGTCATTCGCCTCTGCTTGCGAGGATATACGAAACAGCGTTTTGAGAATGCATGTTGTAGCAAATTCCGACTCCGAGGAGGACCAATGCCTGAAGCTTAAAGTCAGGGATGCGGTGCTTGAAGCGGGAAAGGAATACTTTGACAACAGCGAGAGTGCGGCACAGGCGGAGGAAAAGCTTATACCGGTAAAGGACGAGCTTGAAAGAATTGCGAAAAAGGTTGTTGAAGAAAACGGGTATGACTATGATGTAAAGGTTAATATCGGTAACGCCTATTTCCCGACAAAGACCTATGACGGCGATACAACTTTGCCGGCGGGAGAGTATGCGGCGGTCAATGTCATAATCGGAAGCGGACGGGGTCACAACTGGTGGTGCGTAATGTTTCCGCCGATGTGTCTGCCTGCGGCGGAGAGCGACACGGAGCTTGACGAGGTGCTCTCGGAGCGTGAGTATGAAATTGTAAAAAGCAATCCTAAATTTGAGCCTCGTTTCAAGATAGTCGAATGGTACGAAAAATTTATTAAAAATAATTGAAAATGACTTCCTTTATTCCTTTGTATTTGTTATAATTGAAATGTCCGTAATTGCGTTTGCGGCATGTCTAATAAATACAAAGGAATTTTTACGGTGAATGCTATGACAAAGTACAACATCATTCCGAAACCGAATTACTATACCTGCGGCAACAGCGAATATGCCGTTTCTTCGGGCACTGCGGTTCTTTGCCCCGAGGAATTTGTGGGCGTGGGCAAGTATCTTACAGAATACCTTAAAACAAAGCCTGTTGAAAACGAGGGCGAAATTAAATTCAAAAAGACTCCCGAGCTTGAACACGACGCATATGAGCTTCATGTTACCAATGACGGTATCATTATAAAGGCAAACACATATTCGGGTGCGTTTTACGGCGCAGTTACACTTAAAATGATACTTATGCAGGCTGAAAAAAGAGACAGCAAGGCATATGTAAAAACTCTTATTATCAAGGATAAGCCCGAAAATGAGTACAGAGGTCTTATGCTTGATGTCAGCAGACATTACTTCACTGTTGACGAAATAAAGGATTTGCTTGAAAATATGGCTTTCTTAAAGCTGAATAAATTCCATTGGCATCTTTCGGATGACCAAGGCTACAGAATTGAAAGCAAAATTTATCCCAAACTCAACACGATAGGCTCAAAGCGTACCTCAAAGCATCTCAAGGGCTACGGTCTTGAGCACGATAATGTTGAGGAGGCTCGCTATTATACGCAGGAGGAAATTAAGGATATTGTTTCCTTTGCGGGCAGCCTCGGAATTGAAGTCATTCCCGAAATCGACATTCCCGGGCACACAACAGCCATCCTTGCGGCTGTACCCGAGCTTTCCTGTAAATCGGAGCCGGCAGAGGTTCTTACAATCAACGGCGTAAGCGACGGAATACTCTGTGCGGGAAATGAAAAAACGTTTGAATTTTTGGACGCTCTTTTGGGCGAGGTTACAGCTCTTTTCCCGTCAAAGAAATTTCATATAGGCGGCGACGAGGCATTTAAGGGCTATAAGGTTTGGGACGATTGCGAAAAATGCAGGGCGCTCATAGCGAAGCTCGGTCTTAAAGACGGCAAAGAGCTCCAGA
This sequence comes from Eshraghiella crossota, assembly GCA_963624605.1. Classification (GTDB taxonomy): domain Bacteria; phylum Bacillota; class Clostridia; order Oscillospirales; family Acutalibacteraceae; genus Fimenecus. Next base: position 45,989 of record CAVFQD010000002.1, read on the forward strand.
TATGGTTTATGAACAGGGTAGCGGAAATCCTTAAAAAGTACGGTAAAACCGCTGTTGCGTGGGACGACTGTATGGGAGACGCCCTTGATAAAAGCATTGAGTGCCAGCTCTGGCAACCTAATGCTATTGCTAAAGTGAGAAAAATCGCAACCGAGAGGAATATCATAATTTCTCCGACTTCATATTTTTATTTTGATATAAAGTATTCTATTCTTCCGCTTAAAAAGGTCTATAACTTCAACAGGGTAAAGGTCGGCTTTACAAAGCCTGAACAGAGGTCAACAGGTCTTGAGTGCGAGCTTTGGACGGAATGGATCGACTCAAAGGAGGCACTTGAATTCTCCGTATTCCCGAGAACACTTGCTTTTTCCGAGGTTGCATGGACAAATATCGAAAACAGAAGATATAAGGATTTCCTCAAACGACTTGAATGGTTCAAGGTTTATATGAAGAAGAAAAACATAAACTATTCGAGAGTTTACAAAAGACATATTGATTTTGACACCAAGTGTACATATCATCTCGGTGCGGACGGAAAAGAGTACGCAAAGAGCGAACAGCTTAAAAACGCTGAATAACGGGATTTGAGGACTTAATAAATGGGATTTGGAAACATTGCAACGCTTTTGAGCGGTTTGGGTCTTTTGCTTTACGGAATAAAAATCCTCGGTGATGGGCTTGAACTCGCAGCGGGCGCCAAGCTTAAAGTGCTGCTTGAAAAAATGACAAGCAACAGATTTATGGCGGTGCTTGTGGGCTTCGTTATAACAACGCTTATTCAAAGCTCTTCGACCACTACGGTTATGGTAGTCGGTTTCGTAAACACGGGTATAATGAACCTTACACAGGCTATCGGCGTTATTATGGGTGCCAATATCGGTACAACTACCACAAGCGTTCTTGTTTCACTTGATATAGGCAAATATGCGCCTGTTGCGATAGGCATCGGCGTGTTTATGATGATGCTTACCAAGAAAAGCACTCAAAAGCACATCGGTCTTGCAATTACTGGCTTCGGTATGCTTTTTCTCGGTATGACGCTGATGAAAGAGGCTATGGAGCCGCTTGCAAGCTCTCCCGTGTTTACCGAATGGCTTATGAACGCAGACAACCCACTTGTCGCAATACTCATAGGTACGGTGATTACGGCGGTAATTCAAAGCTCGGCGGCAAGTATCGGCATTTTGCAGGCTTTGGCTGCGCAGGGGCTTATACCGCTTCACTTTGCGGCTTATGTCATTTACGGTCAGAATATCGGTACTTGCGTAACGGCGCTTATTTCCTCAATCGGTACAAAGAAAAATTCGAAAAGAACAGCCGTTATGCATGTTCTTTTCAATGTGTTCGGCACTGTGATATTCATACTCCTTACAAAGTTCCTGCCGTTTACGGATTGGATTGAGTCGCTGACAGACAACACAATGATGCAGCTGTCTCTTATTCACATCATCTTCAATGTCGTATCAACGGTAATTATGTTCCCGTTTGCGGACAAGGTGCTTGTCAGGCTCGCCTGTCTTATCGTTCCCGACAGTAAGGATTCCTCGGAGGACGATTTCAAGCTTCAGTATGTCGATAACCTTATGATAAACACACCTCCGTTTGCGGTGGCGCAGGTTTCAAAGGAAGTTCACAGAATGGCGGGTCTCGCAAGGCAGAATTTCAGCCTTGCCTCGGAGGATTTGCTAAATAAATCCTGCGAACATTTTGACGAGGTTCAGCATACGGAAGATGTTATCAATTACCTTAACCATCATATTACGCCGATTCTTGTCAAGATAAATGCGCTTGATTTAAGCTATTCCGACGCAAAATATATCGGACGGGTTTTCCATGTTATCAACGATATCGAGCGTATCGGCGACCATGCGCAAAACCTTGAAGAAGCGGCGAAATCGAGGGTTGACGAGGGAATTGAAATTTCAGCCGAGGGCGAAAAGGAGCTTCGTGAAATGTACGAAACCACTTTGAAGCTTATCGACGGTTCGATTGAGGCGTTCACTTCGCAGACTCTCGACAGTGAAAAGGCGGAGGAATTGAGCGAATACGAGTCCTCCGTAGACGATATGCAGACGAATTTCGAGCAGTCTCATATCGAGCGGCTTAACGCACACAAATGCAATACAAGGGCAGGAATGCTCTTTATAAATACAATTACGGACTTCGAGCGTGTTGCCGACCATGCGACAAACATTGCGTGGAGCGTCAGCAAGAAGCCCCAAAACGAAACAAATCAAGGAGACTAAAATGAGCGATTTTATCATTTCCTGCTGCTCGACAGCAGACCTTTCAAGAGAATTTTTGAAAGAGAACAACATTGAGTACACCTGTTTCCATTTCAATCTTGACGGAAAAGAATATCCCGACGATTTAGGCGAGTCAATGCCCATTTCCGAGTTCTATAAAAAGATGGCGCAGGGCAGTCAGCCGACAACCTCTCAGGTAGGCGTAGGTCAATATGTCGACTTCTTTGAGAAGTTCATAAAAGAGGGCAAAGCTGTTCTCCATATTTCTCTTTCCTCGGGCATTTCGGGCTCTTACAATTCAGCCCTGCTTGCACAGCAGGAAATTTTCGAGAAATATCCCGATGCAAAGCTTACGGTAGTTGACTCTATTTCCGCTTCCTCGGGTTACGGACTTTTGGTTTCGCTTGCTGCCGATATGAGAAAAGACGGCAAGTCGTATGAGGAAACCGTTGAATTTGTCGAAAGATATAAGCACAATATCCATCATTGGTTCTTCTCAACGGACCTCACAAGCTATATCAGAGGCGGCAGAGTTTCCGCAGCGGCAGGCTGGTTCGGTACGCTTCTCCACATTTGTCCGCTTCTCAGAGTTGACGACGCAGGTAAGCTCATTCCCGTTGAGAAGTGCAGGGGAAAGAACAAGGCTGTTATGACCGCCGTTGACAAGATGGTTCAGTTCGCCGACAACGGAACGGATTATGACGGCAAGTGCTTTATTTCAAACTCCGCTTGTATTGACGACGCAAACGCAGTTGTTGCGGAAATCGAAAAGAGATTTCCGAAGATGAAGGGCAAGGTAAAGATTTTTGACATCGGTACCGTTATCGGAGCTCATACTGGCCCCGGCACGGTAGCTCTCTTCTTCTGCGGTGCACCGAGAGAAAAATAAAGTACAGCTTACAGCGATACATAAAAACGACCCGAAGGAAATTTTCCTTCGGGTCGTTTGCGTAATTGAGCATTACAGTATCAGCTCGTAATTGCGGCTTCTAAGTGTTGATAAAAGGTCGGCGTTTGTTTTTATTTCGTTTGCCGTTATAATTCCGCCGTGTGCGACATCGTCGATTTGATGATAGTCAGAGCCCGAGCTTTTGAGCAATCCGTATTTATCAGCCCATTTCATAGCCTTGTCATTGTGGGAGTCTTGGCGGACGCAGCCGTTGTGAACTTCAACCCCGTCAAGCAGGCTTGCCGGCACTCTGTCCATTTCCTTGCGAAAAGGATGCGCCTGAAATATCAAAAGTCCGTTCTTTCGCACCAGCTCCGAAAAAGAGTTGATATTCATATTTATCAAATCTCCGTTATTGCGCAAAAAATCCTCGGTTACGCCGAATACAAGATAATCGTTCGCGCTTTTGCAGTCGAAGCGCATTTCCATACCGAGAAGTATATTTATTCTGCCTTTTGCCGCTTCTTTTGCAGCGTTGTAACCGAGCATAAATACATCTATCTTTTCATCCCAGGACATATTTTCGTAATCGTATCTGAAATAGGTGTGTGTGCTTAAATGGTCTGTTATGACGACGGTTGTGTAGCCTGCATCGATATAGCCCTCGACAAGCTCCTTTGCCGTGGCTTTGCCGCAGTTGCTTGTTTCCGCCGTATGAGCATGAAGCTCTGTCTTGAAAGTTTTCATTTGGGATCACCTCTCGGATATTATAAGGCAAAATGCCCTGTGTGTCGATATTTTTATAATAATATTTCCCCGAAATATTGAAATATTTTTGTTTTGTGGTAAAATTAAACGGTAAATCGTATGCTTATCGGGAAAGCAGACGGTTTATTTGGTAAAATGTTCTTTGGTTTTGTATGCGCTTTTGCGCGTACGGATTAAAAGGGAATACGGTGAGATGCCGTAACAGCCCCCGCTACTGTATGGAACAGCGTTTGCCTATATGCCACTGCGAAAGCGGGAAGGCGGCAAATGTGTATGTCCGAGTCAGGAGACCTGCCTTAGAACCGCAAATCTCTTTCGGTGGGAAAGCAGGATGTGCATATAAAGTTTTAACCTTCTTTATTTGTACTTTGAGCGGACCGCTGTGCGTGTCCGCCTCTTTTTTGTTGAAAGAATATCATTGGAGGTAAAAATGAAAAAGAAATTCACCAAAGTACTTTCGGGTATTCTTGCAGTTGTAATGCTCTTGTGTGTGCTTGCAGCTCAGGTGTCCGCACAAAGCGTTGACAGTGAAATCAACGGACTTGTTTCATGGCTTGCGAACAGCGAGAAAACGGAATTTGATTTTACCGATACATCTGCGCTTGACACGGATATTTTGTGGACTGTTCTCGTTCTCTCGAAAGCGGGAAACACAACCGCATATCCCGAATTTAAGAATTACATTAACACAATAGTTCAGGAAAAGTATTCAACGCTTACACCTGCGAATTTTGCTTTGATTTATCTTGCAGCCGACGCTAACGGTCTTGATACCAAAGACATCGGCGGTCACGATATGCTCGCAGCTCTTAAAGCGATTGATTACACAACTCAGACATATCTCAGCAGTCTTTATTATCCGCTTATAGCTCTTGATTATAAAGAAGCTCCCGAATACAGCGGTGTTAGAAAAGCTGCTATCGATACAATTCTTGCGGCACAGCAGGACGACGGCGGTTTCCCGTGGTGCTCGGTTGACACCGGTTACGGCATTTCTTCCGACCCCGACACAACCTCTTTCGTTCTTCAGGCACTTGCCGATTTCAAATCGGTTCCCGAGGTTGCAACCGCTATCGACAAGGCATATGCTTATCTCGAGACTCAGAAGTTTGCGGACGGCTCATACGGCTATGTAGCTTGGTCGTCTCCGTCTGCCGAGTCAACCGCACAGGCAATTATCGCAAAGAACTGCCTCGGCAAGGATTGCGACGACTCCGTAACTGCGCTTAAGACATACATTAATACCGAAACAGGCGGTGCAAAAGACTATTCAGGCACCGATAACACAATGACTTCTTATCAGACCTTGCTTGCTCTTCTTGATGTTAAGAGCTATGCGGCAGGCGGTAAGGGCATTTACAAATATGTTGCTCCCGAGGTTGAAGAAAGCTCAACCGACCCCGAAACAACAGCTCCCGAAACCACAACGGCGGCAGAGACAACAGTTGAGGCTTCCGTTACAAGGGCAACGGGCGAAAAGGTCAATATCCCGAGAACGGGCGGTAATGCCGCAATGTCGGTATTCGTAAGTCTTGCACTTGTAACAGGCGCAGCTGCACTTGTTGTAAGAAAAAAAGATGAAGACTAAACTTCTTGCTCTTTTGCTTGCGGTACTGTTCCTTTTGAGTGCCTGCGGAAAGAACGATACTTCCGCAGAGCTCGCAGAAACAAGTACCGAGGCAGAAAGCGAATATACAAGCGAAATGCCGTCTGCCGAAGAGAAGCAAGTCGAAACTTCGGCGGATGCCGACGCTTCGCAGACAACACAGCGGGGACAATCCAAGCAACAGCCTTCGCCGTCTCCCGAAACGGCACAGCCTGTTGAAACCGCAACCTCCGCACCGCAGCACATTGAACTGACGCCTGTGCCGACAACTTCGGCTCAACAGGCGACAGCTTCGGAAAATGAGAAAATCACAGTTACATTTTCCGTGGAATGTCATAATGCGATAAACTACGGCATTCTGTCACAGGGCTCTTTTGCGCAGGTTCTGCCTGCGGACGGCATAATTCTCCGAACTTCTTCGATAGAGGTAAAAAACGGGGAGAGCGTTATGTCGGCGCTTAAAAAAATTCTGAAAGAAAACCGCATAACTTACAGCATCGCTTCAAGCGGATATGTGAGAACAATAAGCGGACTTTCCGAGTTTGACTGCGGTCCGTACAGCGGATGGATGTATAAGGTAAACGGTAACTTCCCGAATGTTTCAACCAAAAGCTACCCTCTGCGTGAGGGGGACAGGGTTGAGTTTGTCTACACCTGTAATATGGGTGATGTATAATAATGAATTAAGGCGGTACGGCTTTCGTACCGCCTTAATTTGTAAACAAAATGTAAAAAATGTACGACTGTGGGGAGGATATGTTGTTTTTTGCGTGCGGTTTGTGGTATCATATATTGTAATTGCAAAAAAGTTTTTATTAACGAGGGATAATATGTATATCAACGAAATATTAAAAAGCGGCGAAATTTCAACTTCTTTCGAGGTGTTTCCGCCAAAAAACAACGCTCCGTTCGAGCCCGTGCTGAAATCGGTTGAAAAGCTCTCTCTTCTCAAACCGGATTTTATCAGCGTAACATACGGCGCAGGCGGCGGAACTTCACAGAACACACCGAGGATTGCTTCGTACATTCAAAACGAGCTTCACACCCCGTCAATGGCGCACCTTACCTGTGCTTCCTCTACAAAAGAGGAGATAGACGGCATACTTGCAGAACTCAGGGATAAGGGAATTGACAATATTTTGGCTCTTCGAGGCGATTTGCCCGAGAACTACAATCCCGACGATACAAATTATTATAAATACGCTTCTCAGCTTGTTGAGAGAATTTTGGAATTCGGCGGCTTTTCGGTCGGTGCGGCTTGCTATCCCGAGGGGCATGTTGAGTCGAAAAATTCCGGTGAGGATTTAATGCATCTTAAAGAAAAGGTGGATTGCGGCGCGCAGTACCTTGTTACGCAAATGTTTTTTGATAATACTGCGCTTTACAGCTTCCTTTACAGAGCGTTGAAGGTTGGTATTGATGTTCCTGTTATTGCAGGAATTATGCCGATTATGAATTCGGCACAAATTAAAAGAAGCTGTGCTCTTTCAGGCGCCACTCTTCCGTCAAGGTTCAAAATTATGCTTGACAGGTTTTCCGATGACCCCGTATCTCTTCAGCAGGCAGGCATTGCGTACGCAACAGAGCAGATAATTGACCTTATTGCTAACGGCGTAAACGGTATCCATATTTACACCATGAACAAGCCCGAGGTTGCGGGGGCTATAATGCATAATCTTTCTTCAATTCTTTAAGAGGTGATTTTTTGTTCGGCTATGTCAAGCCCGATAAGCCGGAGCTGAAAATTAAAGATTTTGAAACCTACAAGGCGATATACTGCTCGCTTTGTAAGACCTTGGGCAAGGAATACGGTCTGCTTGCAAGATTTTTGCTCACATATGACGCAACCTTCTATGCGATTTTCAGAAAGACAGTATTTCAGTCAGCGCCCGATTGCGCCCACAAGGGTGTGTGCAGATTCAACCCGCTTAAAAAGTGTAATTATATCGAAACGGACGGTTATCTCAAAGACGCCGCCGCTTTGACGGTGATTATGTTTTATTACAAGGTGATTGACAATTTACACGACGGAAAGCTGCCGAAAAAGCTTCTTTCATGCATTGTTTATCCGTATATTAAAATAAAGTTTAACAAAGCCGTAAAGAAATATTCAAATTATGATGCTATAATAAAATCGTCAATCGAGGAGCAGGCGAGGGTCGAAAATGAGAGGACCGACAGCATTGACATGGCGGCTCATCCCACAGCTATTTCGCTTCAAAAAATATTTTCGGACGGTATCGAAAACGAAACGCAGAAGCGTGTAGCCGAAAGAGCGGGCTATTGCCTCGGCAGATGGGTGTATTTATCAGACGCCTTTGACGACCTTGAGGACGATATAAAAACAGGCTCATATAACCCGTTTACTCAAAAATATAAGCTTGATAAGTCCTATCTTACAAACAAAAATTCCGATATTGAAGACGATATTATCAAGTCGATTCGACTTACCGCTAACGAAACGGGGCTTGCTTTGGAGTTGCTTGACAAAAACTGCTATAAGCCATTGATTGAAAATATCATTTTTGACGGTATGGAATCGGAGCTTGTGAAAATAATAAATAAAAAAAGAGGTGATTTGAAGTGAATAACCCTTATGAGGTCTTGGGCGTTAAGGAAAATGCGACCGACGACGAAATCAAAAACGCATACAGGGCTCTTGCAAGGAAGTATCAGGCGGACAACTATGACGGCAGTCCGCTTTCCGACATTGCAAGGCAAAAAATGCGTGAACTTGATATGGCATATGACGATATAATGACACAGAGAAGCGCAGGTTATTCTTCAAATCGTGCTTATTCTCAACCGAACGGAGGATATTACGGCAATTCACAGTTCGGCGATGTCAGAGAGAAAATAAACTGCGGCAGAATTGACGATGCCGAAACAATTCTTGACGGTATTCCCAAGGATATGCGTAACGCCGAATGGTATTACTGTAAGGGTCAGATTCAACAGCGACGGGGCTGGTTCGACGAGGCTTACAGGAATTATTCGACAGCTTGCAGAATGGAGCCGAACAATATCGAATACTCAAACGCGTTCAATGCGATTAACAATAATTCCAACGGAGGGTACAGACAGACATATCAAGGTTCTTCCGACGGCTGCTCAACCTGCGACATTTGCTCGGGTCTTATTTGTGCAGACTGCTGTTGTGAGTCAATGGGCGGAGACCTGATACCCTGTTGCTGATATGAAACAAAGCTCAAAAAAATCATCAAAAACCGCAATCGGCGGCGTGGTAACCGCTCTGTCGATAGTGCTTATGTTTTTAACATCGGTTATACCGACGCTGACATATGCGTTGCCTGCGGCGGCAGGCTTTTTGATAACGCTTATTGTAATTGAAATCGACAAAAAATGGGCTCTCGGTGTTTATGCCGCCGTCAGCCTTTTGTCTGTTTTGCTTATAGCCGATAAAGAAGCCGCCGTTATGTATATAATGTTCTTCGGCTATTATCCGATAGTCAAGGCGATATTTGAAAAGCATTTTCATTCTGTATTGCTTTGGATTCTTAAATTTCTTGTTTTTAACGCAGGTGCAGTTGCTGCGTTTTTTATCTCAACCTATGTGTTTATGGTGCCTTTTGAGGAAATGGAAAAATACGGCGCTGTTGCGGCGTGGGGACTCCTTGCGGCGGGCAATGTAATCTTCCTGCTGTACGATTTTGCAATGTCGAACCTTATACAGGTTTACTTGCTTAAATGGAGAAAAACTTTCAAAAGAATATTCAAATTTTGACAGACGCTAAATGCGTCTGTTCTCTTTTCAAAAGAAATATTTTGTGATAAAATATAAAATATTTATATGTTGCGGTTGAAGGAGGCTCTCGTTATGGCGGAAACGAAGAGAGAACATTTACATTCGGGTCACAGAAGCAGGGTTAAGGAGTGCTTTGAGCAGAACGGTATGCGTGATTTTCAGGATCATCAGGTTCTTGAAATGCTTTTGTTTTACGCAATACCTCAGCGTGATACGAATGATCTGGCTCATATTCTCATTGACGAATTCGGCTCGTTGGCAGGCGTGTTTGACGCTCCGTTGGAGTCGCTTGAAGCAATGAAGGGTATGGGTAAAAATTCTGCTATTCTCATTAAAATGATTCCCGAAATTTATTCAAAGTATCTTGAAAATAAAAATCTTAACAGGAAGCTTGTGCTTAACACACCTACGGCGGTTACAAAGTATTTTGCTTCAAAATTCATAGGATATCAGCATGAGGTGCTTATGGCGGCGTTCATTGACAACCAATGTAGGCATAAGAAAACAATTATAGTTTCCGAGGGTGGGCAAAGCAGTACCGAAATCAACATAAGAAAAATCGCTTCAACCGCAATGAATCTCAATGCAACCTCGGTTATAATAGCACACAATCACCCTCAGGGCGTTGCGGCGCCGTCGGCTTCCGATATTGAGTCGGTAAGAGAAATGAAGAAGATATTCAAAAGGCTTGACCTTCTGCTTGTCGACAGTATAATTATATCCGACGACAGCGCATATTCAATGGCAAATCACGGCAAGTTTGCATACTTGTTTGATTATTGATAAAAGAAAACGGAGGAAAGAATTATGTTTGATGCTATGAAAACAAAAAATGAGTGCGTTGAGTGGATACGCAAATTTTTTGACGAGAATGGTAAGGGCTGCAATGCCGTAGTGGGTATTTCCGGCGGTAAGGACAGTTCGATTGTTTCGGCAATGTGCGTTGAGGCACTCGGTAAGGACAGGGTTATCGGCGTATTGATGCCCTGCGGCGTTCAGCAGGATATTGATATGGCAGAGCTTCTTGTGAAGCACCTTGATATTAAGCATTATGTTGTCGACATAAAGGACGCTGTTGACGCTCTCAAGGCGAGTATGCCGTTTGAGCTTTCTGTTCAGGCAACGACAAACATTCCGGCAAGAGTAAGAATGGCAACTCTTTACGCAGTTGCACAGAGCCATAACGGCAGGGTTGCAAACACCTGCAATATGTCTGAGGACTGGGTCGGATATTCCACCAGATACGGCGACGCAGCAGGCGATTTCAGCCCGTGTGCGAATATAACCGTTACCGAGATGAGACAGATAGGCAAAATTCTCGGGCTTCCCGATGTGCTTGTAAACAAGGTACCGATTGACGGACTTTGCGGCAAGACCGACGAGGAAAACCTCGGCTTTACATATGCTGAGCTTGACAGATATATCCGTACCGGCGAAATAGATGACCTTAACAAAAAGGCGATTATTGATGACAAGCATGTCAAGAATCTGTTCAAAATCAAGTATATGGATACCTTTGTTCCGAGCGAGAACTGATAATTAAAACAAAAAAGACCGAAAGGGGGATATTATGGACAAGTTTGTTTTACACTCCGAGTATAAGCCGACAGGTGACCAGCCTGCCGCAATAAAAAGTCTTGTTGACGGTATAAACAAAGGCTATAACGAACAAACCTTGCTCGGCGTTACGGGCTCGGGTAAGACATTTACAATGGCGAATGTAATTGCTCAGATAAACCGACCCACACTTGTGCTTGCCCACAATAAAACCCTTGCGGCACAGCTGTGCTCCGAATTTAAGGAGTTCTTTCCCGAGAATGCAGTAGAATATTTTGTATCTTATTACGACTACTATCAGCCTGAGGCGTACATTCCGACTACGGATACTTATATTGAAAAGGACTCGGCGATAAATGATGAAATAGATAAGCTCCGACACTCGGCAACCTCCGCACTGTCGGAGAGACGGGATGTTATAATCGTTTCAAGCGTTTCGTGCATATACACACTCGGCGACCCCATTGATTACCGCAATATGGTCATTTCACTTAGGCAGGGTATGCAAAAAAGCAGGGATGATTTAATCAAAAAGCTTGTAAGCATTCAGTATGAGCGAAACGATATAAACTTTACGAGAAACAAGTTCCGTGTGCGAGGAGATACGGTTGAAATATTCCCCGTATATTCAAGCGAAAACGCAGTAAGAGTGGAATTTTTCGGCGATGAGATTGACCGAATCTCCGAAATAAACGCACTTACAGGGCAGGTTAAAAATGTGCTCTCGCATGTGGCGATATATCCTGCGTCCCACTATGTTGTTGCGCCCGAAAAGCTTGAAAGGGCGATAACCGATATACTTGCCGAAATGGAGGAGCAGGTCAAAAAGTTTGAAAAAGAGGGAAAGCTTCTTGAAGCGCAGAGAATAAGGCAGCGTACCGAATATGATATGGAAATGCTTCGGGAAACAGGCTTTTGTAAGGGCATTGAGAACTATTCGAGGGTTATGTCGGGAAGAGAGCCCGGCTCCGCTCCGTTTACGCTTCTCAACTATTTTCCCGACGATTTTGTGCTGTTTGTGGACGAGTCGCATGTTACCTTGCCGCAGGTCAGGGGAATGTACGGCGGCGACCGTTCAAGAAAGGAGTCGCTTGTAAATTACGGCTTCCGACTTCCATCGGCGTTTGACAACAGACCGCTTACCTTTGACGAATTCTATGAGAGGGTCGGTCAAAAGGTGTTTGTCAGCGCAACACCGGGCGAGCTCGAAAAGTCGAAGAGCTCACAAATTGTTGAACAGCTTATAAGACCTACGGGACTTCTTGACCCCGAAATTTCCGTCAGACCCACCGACGGACAGATCGAGGACCTTATTTCGGAAATAAATATGAGAACAGAACGCAACGAGCGTGTGCTTGTAACGACCCTTACCAAGAAAATGGCGGAGAGTCTTACGGAATTTCTTGACGCGCACGGCATCAAGGTAAGGTATATGCATTACGACATTGATACGATTGAGCGTATGGAGCTTATCCGTGACCTGCGCCTGGGCGAGTACGATGTGCTTGTAGGCATCAACCTTTTGCGTGAGGGTCTTGACATTCCCGAGGTGTCGCTTGTGGCTATCCTTGACGCCGACAAAGAGGGCTTTTTACGCTCTGAAACGGCGCTTATACAGACAATAGGCAGAGCGGCGAGAAATGCGGACGGACAGGTTATTATGTACGCCGACTGTGTTACGCCGTCAATGGAAAAGGCTATAAGCGAGACATACCGACGCCGTGAAATACAGATGCAGTACAATGAAGAGCACAATATCGTCCCGAAAACGATAAAAAAGGGTGTGCGTGATATACTTGAAATTTCGGGTACGCATAAGGAAGAAAGCGGCAAGCGCCTGAGCAGGGCGGAGAGAGAAAAGCTTATTATTGAGCTTACCAATGAAATGAAGGCGGCGGCTAAGATACTTGAATTTGAACACGCCGCAATGCTGCGAGACAAAATCGCAAAATTAAAGGAAGGTAAATAACCCTTGCAGAACAAAAAAATCATTGTTAAAGGCGCAAAAGCCAACAATCTCAAAAATATAGACCTTGAAATCCCCCGTGACAAGCTTGTTGTTTTCACGGGACTTTCGGGTTCGGGAAAATCCTCGCTTGCGTTTGACACTATTTATGCCGAGGGTCAGAGAAGATATATTGAGTCTCTTTCGTCATACGCAAGGCAGTTTTTGGGTCAGATGGACAAGCCCGATGTCGAGTATATTGAGGGCTTGTCGCCGGCAATTTCTATCGACCAGAAAACCACCTCAAAAAATCCCCGTTCGACAGTCGGAACGGTTACCGAGATATACGACTATCTCCGTCTTATCTATGCAAGGATAGGTACGCCTCACTGCCCCGTGTGCGGCAGGGAAATATCTATGGAGACCGTTGACGGCATTGTCGATAAGGTTCTGAAGCTTCCCGAGGGCGAAAAAATACAAATTCTCGCTCCGCTTGTCAGAGGCAAAAAGGGCGAGCATGTCAAGGTGCTTGACTCTGTAAGAAAATCGGGCTATGTCAGGGTAAGAGTTGACGGAAATATCTATGACCTCTCCGAAGAGATAAAGCTTGACAAGAATATCAAACACAGCATTGAGGTCATAGTTGACCGACTTGTTATAAACGACAGCATAAGAAGCCGTCTTGCGGATTCGGTTGACACAGCATGCAATCTTTCGGACGGCACGGTAATAGTTGATGTCGTAGGTAAAAACGAGCTTTTGTTTTCACAGAAGTTTGCCTGCCCCGAGCACGGAACCTGTATCGAGGAAATGGCGCCGAGGTCATTTTCGTTTAACAATCCCTACGGCTCCTGTCCGAGATGTATGGGTCTCGGCACATTTATGAGGATAAACCCCGATTTGGTTATTCCCAATAAAAATCTTTCGATAAATCAGGGTGCAATTATTGCCTCGGGCTGGTCAAACGCCGACAGCGGAACAATAGCACAGATGTATTATTCTGCCCTTGCCGAGGAATACGGCTTTACTCTCGACACTCCCATAAAGGATTTTACCGAGGAACAGCTCAATGCCGTGCTTTACGGAACAAACGGCAAAAAAATCAAGATGACAAGGGTAAACGCTTACGGCTCGGGAACATATATGACCGAGTTTGAGGGTGTTATAAATAATCTTCAAAGGCGTTATAACGAGACGACAAGCGAATATTCAAGATATGAAATTACCAAGGTAATGGACGAGTGTAACTGCCCCGAATGTAACGGTAAGAGACTTAATAAATCGGCTCTTGCGGTAACGATAGGCGGTAAGAATATAATCGAATTTACAGAGCTTTCAATAAGTAAGGCTATTGAGTTTATAGATTCTCTCGAGCTTACCGAGAAACAGCATATGATAGCCGATATGATTATAAAAGAAATAAGGCAGAGGCTTTCATTCCTTGCAAGCGTTGGGCTTGACTATCTCACTCTTTCACGCTCGGCTGGAACGCTTTCTGGCGGCGAGAGCCAAAGAATACGCCTTGCAACGCAGATAGGCTCATCTCTTATGGGTGTGCTTTATATCCTTGACGAACCGAGCATAGGCTTGCACCAAAGGGATAACGACAAGCTTTTGGGTACTCTTCGAGAATTGAGAGATATAGGTAACACGCTTATTGTCGTTGAGCACGACGAGGACACGATAAGGGCGGCGGACTATGTTGTCGATATAGGACCCGGAGCGGGCGTACACGGCGGCGAGGTCGTATACAGCGGCAATGTCGAGGGCTTGCTCAAATGTAAAAAGTCGATTACCGGTCAGTACCTTTCGGGTAAGAAAAGGATTGAAATACCCGAAAAGAGACGAGATGGCAACGGCGAAAAGCTGATAATCAGAAACGCTTCCGAGAACAACCTCAAGCATATTGATGTTGAAATCCCTCTCGGCGAATTTGTGTGCGTAACGGGCGTTTCGGGATCCGGCAAATCCTCGCTTATCAATGAAATACTCTACAAAAAGCTCGCAAACGAGCTCAACAACGCAAAAAAATCCGTCGGCACAGTTGACGATATTGAGGGTATGGAAAATCTCGACAAGGTTATTGATATTGACCAGTCCCCGATAGGCAGAACGCCCCGTTCCAACCCTGCAACCTACACGGGTGTTTTCAATGATATACGGGAGCTGTTTGCTTCAACACAGGACGCAAAAATAAGAGGATATTCGGCATCAAGATTTTCGTTTAATGTCAAAGGCGGCCGTTGTGAGGCGTGTCAGGGCGACGGCATAATCAAGATTGAAATGAATTTCTTCCCCGATGTCTATGTTCCGTGCGATGTGTGCAAGGGAGCAAAGTACAACAGGGAAACCCTTGAGGTGCATTACAAGGGCAAGACGATTTCAGATGTGCTTGAAATGACGGTTGAAGAGGGTATGGAGTTTTTCAAAAATCAGTCAAAGATTTACAGAAAGCTGAAAACTCTTTATGATGTAGGTCTCGGATATATCAAGATAGGTCAGCCCGCAACAACGCTTTCGGGCGGCGAGGCGCAGAGGGTAAAGCTTTCCACCGAGCTTTCAAAAATAGCTACGGGAAGAACAATTTATATCCTTGACGAGCCCACGACGGGCTTGCATACCGCTGATGTTCATGGGCTTATCAATGTCCTGCAAAGGCTTGTGGACAAAGGCAACACCGTAGTGGTTATCGAGCACAATCTTGATGTTATCAAGGTTGCCGACCACATAATTGACTTAGGACCCGAGGGCGGCGACAAGGGCGGAAGCATTGTTGTCAGCGGCACGCCGGAAGAGGTCGCAAAATGCAAAAAGTCATATACGGGTCAGTATCTTAAAAAAATGCTTAAATAATTACCTTATAAAAAAACACTCAGCCCTGCTGAGTGTTTTTTATGTCTGTTATTCGTCTGTATTCGGATTTTCGTCTGTCGGTGCTTCATCGGCTGGCTCTTCATCCTTCAATGCTTCATTGATACTGTCAAAGTCAATTTCAAAGGTATCGGTGCTGTCGTGCTCTGTGTCGATAATACCTATAGCGTCGGCAGGTACGGCAATCGGCGCTTTTTCAAGTAAAAGCCATTTGTCTGCCTTTTGCTTTTTCTTTTTGCGTTTGACGATTACCGCTACCGTCGCAATCAGTATTGTAAGAATAGTGACAAACGAGCCTGCAACAAGTCCCGACGATACATATGAGAATACAACCGTGTGTTCTCCGGCTTCGATGTCAAAGCCAAGTAAACCGTTTGAAATTTTATATATTTGGTCGCTTGTAAGCCTTTTTCCGTCAACATAGACATTCCAGTTTATGTCATAGGGGATAGATGTGAAAACGGCTGAATTTTCGCTTGCGGTTATTGTTCCCGTGAGCTTTGTGTCGGAGTATTCCGTGATGTTAAAATTGCCGTTCTTGAGCTTTTCGTAACCTTTTTCAAAATTGTCCTGATTGAGTCCGTATGCGTAGAAATTAAGCGTGCCTCTGTTTGAAGTGTCCTTTATCGCAATGTCGACATACACGGTCTCGCCCGCATTGACAACGCCGAGGTCGATTATATATGCTTCGTCAAGCGAATTATAGGTTTCGGTAAATATTGTACCTGAAATTGTCGCACTGTCAATCGCATTTGATTCAATATAAACATATACATTCTGCTTTTCCTGCGGAGTGATTTCAAAGCATACGCTGCCCATCTCGTCGTTTACCGATTTTGAGAATTTGAATTCGCCCGTTTCAAGCTCGTTCGGATAGAAATCGTTTATATTGGAGTAAGTTGCTCCGTCAATCGGAAGCTTTGTAAATACATTGTCAACGCCCGTAGCCATACCGAAAAGCTGCATTTGCGCCTCAAACGGGTCGGTATAAATCGAGGAGTCAAAATATTTTACAAGGCTGTCTGCGGCAAACGCCACCGACAAATCGTATTTATTTTTATATGCCGTGAACTTTTCGTTTGAGAAAAGCTGCTCATAGAGGTCGGCGTTCATGTCCGTCTTTTTGTTGTCAACGATATATTTAAGCCCGAACATTGCGTTATACACGGGAGTTTGCGGATTATAGGTGTAGCTGTTTATATAGTTTCCGTACAGTCCGAGGTCCTGCTGAAGGTTTGCGACGGTTTCGTAAGCCATTGACGAAAATACGGAAACGCCGTTGTAGTCGAACCATGACGGATCCATCCTTGTACGCAGGTCGGTAAGCTCCATACGGTAAAAGCCGTTGTTGTCGTATTCGTCAAGCTGTGACTTAATGTCACGGAATTGGTCATAATCCGAGGTGTAATTGATCTTTGACTGATTCATTGAATAGTTGTCGGTATTGCCGAGCGCAATTTCGGAGACAACGCAGCAAAGCAGCAGCAACGAAAGCGCGGAGGTTTGAAAACGTTTGTCCTTGAACAGATGAAGAACGATAACATAGCCTACCGCAAACACAAGGCTTATGATAAGCGAAATGTCGTCGATGTTCTTTGAAGTCGTCTTTTCGACAAGAACGATAAACGCAATAAGACCGACTCCCACACCGAGTATCTGTCTTCCCGTGTATTCCTTTATATTGCTGAACGCCTTGAACGCCATTACAAGCAGTACAAACGAATACATAAAAGAAAATCTGTAAGGCAGATCATTTGGGAAATGAAGGCCGTGCCAAATAAAGTTAAGATAATTGATGTTAAAGCTGAAGTAGAGTACGGCAAGTAAAGCGACATAGGAAATCTTTTCCCTCAACGGTATTTTCTTCGAGAAAAGATAGAGCGGAACAAGCAACAGCGTCAGCACGCCGCAGTAAACATTCGGCAGTACGTCGTTTCCGCTGCTTCTGATTGTTGCGTCCGTGCTTGCAAGGTGGTTCGCAAGGAAGTCAAATGCAGTAAAGTATTTTGTAAAGCCGGTAGGGGAAGAGCCCGAGGTTGCGGAGCTCTGCGAAAGTATCGTGATAAGCGGGAAAATCGTAATCGAGGCGAGAAGCACCGCAACAATCGAATAAAACGCAAATTTAAGACCGCTTGAAACAAACAGTGAATTTTTGATTTTACCTCGGAGCGTATCGGTGTCGGTTTCGTTGAACTTCTTTGAAAACGGATAGTTTGCGGCATAATATGTCAGGAAATAAAGCACGGAGAAAATGCAGACCATAAACGCCATATAATAGTTTGCAAAA
Organism: Eshraghiella crossota; assembly: GCA_963624605.1. Classification (GTDB taxonomy): domain Bacteria; phylum Bacillota; class Clostridia; order Oscillospirales; family Acutalibacteraceae; genus Fimenecus. The sequence continues at coordinate 63,924 of CAVFQD010000002.1, forward strand.
ATCATAACCGTGAGGCTTATGCAATAGAGCGCGGGCTTGCCCTTGTTTATAATGCTCTCAATTCCGAGAATGATAATCGGGAAAAGCACCATTGCGTCAAGCCACATAAGGTTCCAATAGTACGCAACGAAATATCCGCAGAAAGCATAGAGCACACCGAAAGCCGCGGTTGCGTAGCTGTGCTTTTTCTGCGAAGCTTTAAGGTAATAGGTAAACGTCGCAGAGGAGAGCACCGCCTTGAGCATTATAAGGCAGGAGATAGCCTCAGTAATGTTTTTGTGTCCGAAGAACAGGATTATAATCGTCAAAGGACTTGAAAGATAGTTGAAGAAATTGCCGAGGAAAGACGAGCCGAGACCCGAATTCCACGAATATATCAGTGATTCGCCGCTTGTGAGCCTGTCATAGAGCTCTGCAAACAGAGGTCCGTACTGATGATACAAATCCATTCGCAAAATCGTCATATCGCCGTAGGGCACAAGGTCGTAGCAGAAAGCCACGAGCTGACAAATCAAAAATGATACAAGCGCCGAAAGTAACACATATTTATTGTTCTGATAAAACGCCGACAGCTTTGTCGGTGCTTTTCCTTTTTTTGCCTTTAACATTGCCTGACTCCTAACAAAAAGTAATAAAGAGATTTTACCATATTTGAAAAAATCTTTCAATATCGCACGCCGTTAAAATTGTAAACATTATGTGTTATATTTCGGGACAAGTAGCATATATATTATCGAGGTGAAAAAATGAACCGTTTACATAACAAAGGAATTAACGATATCCTGTTTTATTTGCCTTTGAGAATAAAGGATATTATCTGCAAATTAAATGAGGCTCAAAGACACTCAATAAAGGAAATAAGGCTGAGGGCGGATAAGCCCGTCGTTATTGTAACCGAGAGGGGAAGTGCCTTTCTCACGAATAACGGTAAAATTTCTTATATAATTTCCGACTCGCTTGTCAAAGTTACCTGCGACGAGCTTACCGAAACGGTAAAAAGAGTGTGCGAATACTCCGTTTACTCGCATCAGGAGGAGATAAATCAGAGCTTTATCACTCTTTCGGGAGGCCACAGAGTGGGACTTTGCGGTAACGCTGTCACGGAGAACGGAAAAATCGTGAGCGTGCGTGATATAAACTGTATAAATTTCAGAGTTGCGAGCGAAAGGACGGGCTGTGCCAACGAAATTATGTCCTCGCTGTTTTATTGCAGACTGTCAAACGTGATAATTGCGGGTCCGCCGATGTCGGGTAAAACGACCGTTTTGCGTGACCTCGTTCGGCAGATTTCCGATGGCAATGCCGGAGAATATTACAAATGCGTTCTAATAGACGAGCGGCAGGAAATAGCAGGCGCAAATTCTCTGAAAACGCAGTGCGATGTAGGAAGCAATACCGATGTTTTTACTTCGTATCCGAAAAAGACAGGCATTGAGCTTGCGGTACGCTCGTTTTCTCCAGACATTATATTTTGCGACGAAATAGCGAGCGAAGAGGAGACGCAGACAATTATTAACGCCGTTATGTGCGGTGTGAAGTTTGCCGTCAGCGTGCACTGCTCTTGCCGCGAGGAACTGTTTAGACTAAAACCGTCTAAAATGCTTTTGAACAGCGGACTGTTTGATGCGGCGGTCATTCTCGGTAAGGGAGAAAATGTCGGAAAGGTATGTGAAATCGTAAAGACAGGCGGTGAATATGATGAAATTGTTCGGGATAATTCTGACGGCGGCAGTAATTTGCATTACGGGTAATTATTTTTCACGGCTTAAAGTAAAAAGAGTGAAAATTCTTGAAAATTTCGTGATGTTCATCAAATACCTGCGAACGCAGATTGAGTTTTCCAAACAGCCGCTTGAAAAGATAATCGAACAAGCCGTTGCCTCAGGCGAATTTGAAAACTGCGGATTTTTAAAACTTTGCCTTGATAAGCTTAAAAAAGGTGTTGCACTGCCCGTGGCGTGGAAGGCTTCGGCAGAGGAATTTCAAGATCAATCTCCGATTACCAAGGAGGACTGCCGAATATTTAAGGATTTTTCAAATGCTCTCGGATCAAGTGATACGGGCGGTCAGATAAGAAATTGCGACACTTATATCGGAATACTTGAATTAGACATCGGAGTGCTGCAAAAATCTACCGATAAATCCGTAAAGATAATAAACACACTCAGCTTGTTTGCGGCGGCGTTCGTAATCATTTTCTTTATTTAGGAGTAATTATGGAAATAGGATTTATATTGAAAATTGCGGGAATAGGAATTATCGTTGCGGTGCTCAATCAGGTGCTTGTCAAAACGGGGCGTGACGACTATGCGATGCTTACTGTAATTGCGGGGATAATCGTTGCAGTACTTATGATTATTCCGCAGATATCATCGCTTGTATCAACCGTTAAATCGGTGTTTGATTTCTGATATGCTGAAGGTTTTTGCTCTGGTTGCGTGTTGTCTTGCATTGCTTATTTATTTTAAGCAGATAAAGCCCGAATTTTCATATCTTTTGAGACTGTGTGTGATAATTGCGGTTTTCGGCTTTATTATAAGCGGAATATCGTCGCTTGCGGAAAATCTCACTTCACGGTTTTCGGATTTTCAGAGTATGAGCTCATATACAAAAATATGCCTGAAAATTCTCGGTATAAGCCTTGCAACGCAGGCGGTGTCCGATATTTGCAAGGACTGCGGAGAAAGCGCACTGTCGTCTCTTACGGAGACTGTCGGAAAGGTCGTTATTGTAATTCTTGTTTTCCCGATTGCGGAAAGATTGCTTGAATTGAGCATAGGATTGTTGTCATGAAGATAAAAAAAATACTTGCCGTAATGCTTTTTGTACTTTCATTTACATTTTTAATGTCCGTTGAAAGCTTTGCGGCAACCGATGAAAGCTACAAACAGATATACGAACGGATAAACGAAGAGGGGCGTACGCTTCTGAGTGACGCCGGGATAAACGATGTTGATTTTGAAGAGCTTATGAGCCTGTCGCCGAAAAAGGTGTTCACGGCAATAATAAGCGTCGCAAAGGGAAGCTATAAGCAGCCGTTGACGGTGTTTGTGACGCTTGTGGGATTTTTTATTGCGACGGCGCTTGTGAAATCGTCGGGCGGCAGACTGGGCGATAAAAATGAGATGTTTTCGCTTTTTGAAACTGCTTTTGCGCTGTCGGTAACATCCGTCCCGTTGACCCAAACCGTTTCCGCGGCAATATCATCCGTAAAGACCGTTGCGAATTTTATGCTCGCTTACATACCCGTTTTTACAGGGCTTATTTCCGCAAGCGGACAGCCGATAACCTCTTTTGCTTACAGCTCGGCAGTGCTTACATTTGCAGAGATTGCGGTAAAGGGAACAGATACTTTTATTATTCCTCTGATTGCCGTTATGACCTGCCTTAATATATATTCTTCATTAAACGGCGGTATTGACCTGACGAAAATCACATCTGTTCTGAAAAAGCTGATAACCGTCACTCTGTCCGTAACAGCCACGGTTTTTGTGGGACTTGTAAACATAAAGGGCAATCTTTCGTCATCTGCCGACTCGCTTGCGATAAAGGGTGCAAAAGCAGCTTCGGGAAGCGTGATACCGATAATCGGCGGAGCGGTGGGGGATGCTCTCGGAGCGGTTCTCGGGTCGTTTTCACTGATAAAAAGCGTATTTGGCGTGTTTGGTATTGCGGCGATTGCGGTAACCGTGCTTCCGTCGGTTATTCAGCTGTTGTTGTGGTATTTGTTTCTGTCGTTTTCATCGGCTGTCTGTTCCTCGTTTGACAACGGAGTGTGCGCCAAGGTGCTCGATACGGTCTGTTCGATGATTTCGCTTATAAATGTATTTATCGTTTTCGTGGCGACCGTGTTTATACTTACGACGGGCACAGTGTTAAGCCTGAGGAGTTGAAATGAGTGAAATTAAATTGTGGGCGCTCAACCTGTGCGCCGTACTGCTGCTTACGGCGCTGATAAACTATCTTGTCCCGAAAGGGAATGTCAAAAAAATATGCGAAACGGCGTTTTCGATTATCATACTTGCCGTGTTCTGCGTACCGTTTTTTCAAATGAAGAACATTGACACGACCTATCTTAATTCCGATATTGACAGCTTTATGACGGAAAAATTCGATTATTCGTCGTCCTATGACAAGGCTGTAAAAACAGCGGTCGAAAAAGTGCTTGACGACAACAAAATCGGGTATTCGGAAATCGCGGTTCAGTCAAAAACAGAGAACGGCGAATACATACTCGAAAAGGTGAACGTGACGCTTGAAAACGCAGAAGACGCCGAGCGTGCCGTTTCGCTTATAAGGGATAATCTTAAAATTGACAACAGCGTAATTTTTACGGGTGATTAAATGAAACTTGCAAAACTGAAAGAAACGGTAAAAAACGATAAAAAGCTTACAATGCTTATCATAATCGGTGTTTTCGGAGTGTTGCTTTTGATAGTCTCCGAAATAACCGACAAGCCGCAGAGCACGGAAAACACAAAGACTGACGCCAAGACCGTAACGCAGGCGGAATATGAAAAGGAGCTTGAAGAACGGCTTGAAAATATAGTATCCTCGGTTGACGGAGCGGGCAGGGCGCAGGTAATGATTACACTTAAATCAAGCGAGGAAAACAAGTACGCGATAAATTCTTCGTCGGAGAATCAGACCTCCGACGGTAAATCACAGTCAAAAAGCGAGAACGACTATGTTGTAATAGACAGCTCGTCGGGCGATTCGTGCGTTATATTGAGGACCGAGTCGCCGCAGATACAGGGTGTTGTCGTGGTTTGCGACGGAGGTGATAACAGTAAAGTAAAAAATGATGTAACCAATGCCGTCAGCGCTTTGCTCGGCATAAATGTAAATCATATTTCGGTATTGAAAATGAAAACTTCGGAGGGCTAATATGAGTTTAACGGTAAAAAGAAAGCAGATTGTAGCGGCTTCGCTTGTTGTAGCGCTTGCAGCGGCGATGTTCGTGAATTGGTATTACACAAGACCTGTGTCAGCGGAAAACGAGCCGGAGGTTGCTTCAACCACGGAGCATTCGGCAAATCTCGGAGACGCATATTATGTCAATGCTTCGGGGGTCACCGACGAATACTTTTCACAGGCACAGCTCAACAGGGCAAAGTCGCAGGAGGAGTCTAAGCAGGCGCTGATGTCGGTTATCGAAAATGCGCAGGCGGACGAGGAGAGCAAGAAAAACGCAAACGCCTCACTTGAAAAGCTCAGCCAAAACATAGTCCTTGAAAGCGAAATTGAGAGCCTTATAAAGGCAAAAACGGGCGGAAATGTGTTTGTGTCGCTCGGCGACTCTGCTGAAATAGTTTTGCAAAAAGGAACGCTCAACGATGAGGTTTGTGTGCAGATTAAGGACATAATAAACAACAAAACCGATATTTCTTTGGAAAAAATTACGATTATAGAATCAAAATAGTTGTTTATTTTTCAGTTTGTGGTATAATAAGCGATGAAAGGTGGTCATTCGATGAGACTTTTTAACCGAGCATCGCAGAGCGAGCTTGTTATTTCAGACGAGGTTATCGCAAAAATTGCAGCAAGCGCCGTTGAAGAGGTTGAGGGCTTCGGTTCTTTCTCTCACAGAGCGCCCGACATTAAAAGCCAGTCCGCAGCGCAGAAATCGGTCAGGGTCTGGAGCCTTGATAAT
>CAVFQD010000003.1:0-69259 GCA_963624605.1 Eshraghiella crossota
GTGCGAAAAGGCTTCGTCCTTTGATATGTGGCAAACGACCTATTATCACACCGTTGACGGTGCAAAAGGCGTTTTGTCCTGGTACTCAGGCAGCGGTCTGCGCCCGTATCTCGACGCATTGACGGACGGCGAACGGGCTGAATTCCTTGCCGAATTGGAAAACAACATCAACAGTCTCTACCCCGTCAGGGCAAACGGTAAGCTGATACTTAAAATGCCGAGACTGTTCTTCACGGCAATAAAATAAAGCATAAAAAGGCAATATCTTTTTATATAATAATGCGTAAACCCCCACAAATAATGCGTCGGCATTATCTGTGGGGGTTCTTGATTTTCACCTATTTCAGTCCTTGCGCCAAACCATTTTGTTGACTATGCCCGTATAGGACTGAATGATTTTAACAACCTTTGTCGAAACATTTTTATCGGTATAATCGGGAACGGGAATACCGTAACAGCCGTTTTTGTTGAGCTCTACCGCAGTATCGACCGCCTGTAAGAGCGATTTTTCGTCAATTCCCGCAAGCACGAAGCAAGCCTTGTCAAGAGCCTCGGGTCGTTCGGTTGAGGTTCTTATGCACACTGCGGGAAACGGAGAGCCGACCGAGGTAAAGAAGCTTGATTCCTCGGGTAGCGTTCCCGAATCCGATACAACCGCAAATGCGTTCATTTGCAGGCAGTTGTAATCGTGGAAGCCGAGCGGCTCGTGTTTGATAACTCTTTTGTCAAGCTCAAATCCGCTTTGTTCAAGTCTTTTTGCCGAACGGGGATGACAAGAATAGAGTATCGGCATATCGTACTTTTGAGCCATTTTATTTATAGCGTTGAACAGCGAAAGAAAATTCTTTTCAGTGTCGATATTTTCCTCTCTGTGAGCAGACAAGAGAATATATTTACCCTTTTGAAGCCCGAGCCTTTTATGAATATCCGAAGCCTTTATTTTTTCAAGGTTTTCGCTCAGTACCTCCGCCATAGGCGAGCCCGTAACATAGGTTCTCTCCTTGGGAAGTCCGCAGTCCGCAAGGTATCTTCTTGCGTGCTCGGAATAAGCCATATTGACATCGGAAATTATATCGACAATTCTCCTGTTTGTCTCCTCCGGCAAGCACTCGTCTTTACAACGATTTCCCGCTTCCATATGGAAAATCGGAATATGAAGCCTTTTAGCGCCGATTACCGAAAGGCAGGAGTTTGTGTCGCCGAGAACAAGCACCGCGTCGGGTTTTATCTGTGCCATAAGTTCATAAGACGAAGCTATGATATTGCCCATAGTTTCGCCGAGATTTTGACCTACGGCATTGAGGTAAACATCGGGGTCGGCAAGTCCCAAATCCTTAAAGAATATACCGTTGAGGTTGTAATCATAGTTCTGTCCTGTGTGAGCCAAAAGGCAATCAAAACATTTACGGCATTTATTGATAACCGCCGCAAGTCTTATTATTTCGGGGCGTGTACCGACAATTATCAGGAGCTTTAATTTGCCGTTGTACTTAAATTTAACATCGCTGTAATCAGTTTTAATTTCCATTTTTATCACCCTTAAAAATATATTCCCTTTGAATTGCCCTTGTAACCGTAATATTCCTTGAGCTTTTTATCCTTTTCCTCGCCCCTTAGATTTCCCAAATGCAGGGACTCCTTTTTTATCTTTTCAAAATAATCATCGGCACTTTTTATTACCCGTGCAGGTACTCCGACCGCAACGGAATTGTCGGGTATATCCCTTGAGACCACCGCACCTGCGCCTATTATCACATTATTGCCTATATTGACTCCCGGCAGGATTATAACATTGTTTCCGATATACACATCGTTGCCGACGGTTATCGGCTTCGTAATTTCCAAATCGGGTTCCCTGCTTCTAAAAAGAAGCGTCCCACCGTCATGTGTCAGGAACTTGACCCCATCGGTGATATGCACATTGTTGCCCAGTGTAATAATCCACGGCTCAGTGCTCCAACCGACCTTACCGTATATATGAAGAGCACCGTTGACATTTACGCCTATTTTTTTCGCGTATTTAACAGGCTTAAACGTACCGACCGTCTTACGGTAAACAATTCGGTAAAAAGTCTTGAAATTCATATTAAAATCCTTTCTCGCAGCTTTGAAAAGGTAAGCTTATACCTCTTCAAAAAATGTATCGGGTTTATCAGGATTGAAGCACTCGTTACACCACATAACCGTAACCATATCGGTATCACCGAGATTTTCTATGTTATGGGTATAGCCTGTCGGTATATCGACAACCTCAAGCTTTTCGCCTGATACAAAGTATTCGTAAACCTTTTCTTCTCCGAGCTTGCGGAAGCGGATAACTCCCCTGCCGCTGACGACAAGGAACTTCTCATTCTTTGTATGATGCCAATGCTGACCCTTGACTATCCCCGGCTTTGAAATATTGACAGATACCTGACCTCTGTCGTCAGTCCTTAATATTTCGGTAAATGAGCCTCGGTTATCAATGTTCATTTTAAGCGGATATGAAAAGCCGTCGGTCGGAAGATATGAGAGATATGTTGAATAAAGCTTCTTTGAAAGACTGCCGTCCGTCATATCGGGAACACTCTTGTCCTCACGCGAAGCCTTAAAGGAATATATAAGGTCAACAATTTCGCCGAGGGTCGTGCTGTGCTCCACGGAAACCTTACAAAACCTTCCGTCTCTCGTCTCGTTCCCGCAAAGCGCATTGATAAGCTCGTTTACAACGTCGTCAATATATACAAGCGTCATTTTATGGCTTCTGTCGCTGACGCTTATAGGTAATCCGTTTGCTATATTATTGCAAAATGTGGCGACGGCACTGTTGTAATTCGGTCTGCACCATTTTCCGAAAACATTGGGGAAACGGTAAACAAGCACCCTTGCACCCGTCTTATTTGAATAGTCAAAGAACAGATCCTCGCCCGCCTTTTTGCTCCTGCCGTAAGGGTTGTCAAGCTCAGCCTGAGTTGAAGAGGAAAGCATTACGGGGCAGGTGTTTTTATGCCTGCGAAGCTCGTCGAGAAGCTCGGAAGCAAAGCCGAAATTACCCGACATAAACTCGCCTTCATTTTCGGGTCTGTTCACCCCTGCAAGGTTAAACACAAAATCGCAGTCACTGCAATATTCCGAAAGCAAAGTCTTGTCGGTATCGATGTCATATTTATAAATTTCAATTTCCTCGGTCAAGGGATAGGTCTTATCCTTGCCGCTTTTGATGTTCTCAAGCTCGGCTGTAAGGTTTTTACCCACAAAGCCGTTCGCACCCGTAACAAGAATTTTCATTTATCTCTCCGTCTTTTCAAGCTCTTCCCTGATGTATGAAAGGGACAGCAATTTTTCCTTTACCTGCTCTACGGTGAGCAATTCGGTGTTGTTTGAGTTAAACTCGGTCAAGGGATTGCGCTCCCTATCGCCGTCGCTGAAATACTTGTCGTAATTGAGCGAGCGCTTATCGCATGGCACGCGGTAAAACTCGCCCATATCGGTTGCGTGAGCACATTCCTCATTTGTGAGAAGCGTCTCAAACATCTTTTCACCGTGACGAATTCCGATGACCTTGATTTCGGTGTCGGGGCAGAAAAGCTCCTTTACAGCCTGTGCGAGTACGCCGATAGTACACGCAGGCGCTTTCTGAACAAGTATATCGCCCGAAACTCCGTGTTCAAACGCGAACAGAACAAGGTCCACAGCCTCGTCAAGAGACATAATAAATCTTGTCATTTCGGGCTCGGTTATCGTTATCGGCTTGCCCTCTTTTATTTGGTCTATCCAAAGCGGAATTACGGAGCCTCTCGAGCACATAACATTACCGTAGCGTGTACAGCATATCTTTGTCTTTTCGGGACTTACGGTTCTTGACTTTGCGACGATTACCTTTTCCATCATAGCCTTTGACGTACCCATGGCATTTACGGGATAAGCCGCCTTGTCCGTAGAAAGGCAGATAACGCTGCGCACACCCTCGTCAATAGCTGCGGTAAGCACATTGTCAGTTCCTATTACATTTGTTTTGACTGCCTCAAGAGGGAAAAATTCACAGGACGGAACCTGCTTTAATGCTGCTGCGTGGAAGATATAATCAACACCGTGCATAGCGTTTTTAACGGACGCCAGATCCCTTACATCACCGATAAAAAACTTTATCTTATCGCTGACCTCGGGCATTTTCGCCTGAAACTCATGGCGCATATCGTCCTGCTTTTTCTCATCTCTCGAAAAAATGCGTATCTCACCGATATCGGTCTGTAAAAATCTGTTAAGCACTGCGTTGCCGAACGAGCCCGTGCCGCCCGTAATCATAAGCGTTTTTCCTGAAAACATAGTTATTCACTCTCTTCGTAATTATTGATGTTTATTATTGAATTGCCGACGCCCGCATCCTGTTTACCGCTTGGGTAGGTCTGGCAGGCAAGGGCTATAAGGAAATATAAAAGCTCCGTTGACAGTCCGCCCTGTGTAAACAAGAAGGTGCAATACAGAATTATCGGTATCATCATATCGTTTTTAAACGGATTTTTCTGCGCTTTTACAAACATTACCGCAATAAGGTAGATGAAGAATATCAAACCTACAACTCCAAGCTCCACAACCATCTCTACAAAAATGCTGTGCGCCGTCAGCATGCCGGAATCCAAGGCGTAGGTCGCAAGGTTGTTGCAGCCCAAGCCGAACAGCAGCACCTTGATGTCGCTTGAAACAAGGTTCATATAATACGACCAAAGCTCAAGTCTTGAGGAATCGTAAAATTGACCGCGGCTTTCAATCATAGGTCTGTAAATCATTACAATATATAAAATTACGGCTATGGGAATGAGCGCAAACATAATTGCAAAGAATATAATTTCATTCTTAATAAATTTCTTGCTTACATTAAACAGTATATAGAAGAAAACTATACACATTCCTATCAAAACCGAGCGTGTTCCCGAGCCGATGGCAAAATATACAAATATAACAGACAGTATCAACATAGTAACGGCTTTGATTTTTTTCTGCTTAAAGAGTATGGCCGTAAAGCACCACGCAAGGAGCATACAGAAGCCGAAATTCCACGGAGAAGAGAAGCCTGACAGACGCTGTGCATATTCGCTTGTTCCGCCAATCTCGAGCGCCAAATCCTTAAACAGCGTGGAAAACACTGCAGCTATGAGCGAGCTTGTTATAAACGCCGTCGCAATAGCGAAATTTAGATTATCGTCCTTTTTGCTGTGAGACAGTATATAGGCAAAAAGTATGAAAGTACAGGTTACAAGAGGATTGATAAAGCTGCCGAAATTAGACATACCGCTCATCATATTCATGGCCGTAAATATCCCGAACGGTAAAAAGAACAACAGGAAATTAGCCGGCTTGAGCATCTTGTGAGAAAACGCTTTAACTATAAAGATTATAACGACAAACGGCAATACGGTACGGGAATTGTCGGACAGTCTGACTATCTTGTCCAACGGGAAAAGTAACGAAATCAATATCGGAATTTTATCGGAGGGCATTGCAAAAGAAACCAAAATAACAAGCGCAAACGACGCTGTTCTTAAGGTGTAATTGCCCGAATTCATAAAGTAAATCGAAGCCATAAGTGTTGCGTAAACTATCACTACGGCGGCAAATATGAGCTTATTCTGTTTTCGCTTTTTAAGATTCATACTAAATTCCCTGTGAGTTGATTTTTTGTAATTCTTTTTTACGGTATATCATATAAGATACCGCATATTGAAGCAAATTGTAGGTTGCCGAAATGACCGTTGCGGTAACCAAGCCCCTTATCTCAAATTTAGGAATAAGGATAACAGAGACAACAATATTAACAACAGAGGTTATTGCGGAGTTTTTAACAACCGTGTTACCCTCTCGCCTTGCGACAAAGAAGCGGTTGAAATAGAGCGTCATACCGTCGAACAGATATGCAATTCCGAGTACGACAAGATAGTCGTAAGCAAGCTCATAATCCTTTGAGAAGAAAAGGAAGAACAGCGGCTTACCGCAGATAAGGAACAGACCGTATATCATTGCGTTGAGCACGCACATAAACACCATATCTGATTTTTTGATAAATCTCTGCTTTACATTATCCCTGAATTTTACAACGGTCATTGCCGAGGAAATGAGGGTAAAGCACCTTGCAAAGCTTAACGCCAGAGAATAGTAGCCGTATTCGGCAAAGCCGTACTGCGAGCCGCATATCAACGCTATCAGATTGGAAGCGCTTGTCGTGATAATTGAGGAGAAATACATCTGAATACCGTTGTGCTTTATCTCACTGCTCAATATTCCGAAGGCTTCTTTATCGGTAGTGTACCTCATTCTTGTAAGTATCGGTATAAGCGTTACCGCATTCGACGCGATAAACACGCCTATACACCAAGTAAACGGAAGCTCGCTGAACATCCTGTTGCCGACAAATATACCCACGAGCACAATGAGACTCTGCATAAGGGTAAACACGGCGTAGCGATTGGTTTTTCCCGCGCCCTGATAGACCTGAACAAACAAATTTCTGAAGGCAAAGACAATAATGAACGGAAACACCGCCTTGACTCTGCCGAGGCTGTCAAACTTACCCGTAAGTGAAAACACAAACAGACCGAGTGAGACAATAACGGACAAAACAGCCGTTACATAAAAGCCTGCCGTCAGGACCTTATGCTTTTCATCGGTATTGTCCTTTGCTATAAGTCTGCTGCAACAAAACGGTATTCCGAAAGCAAAAAAAGTGGGTACTGTCAAAAGGAAATTTGTAGCGTACTTATACTCGCCGTAGCCAGTGGGGTCTGCAAATCTGGTAAAGAAAAGATTTATCAAAAACGCCAGCAGAAAGCTTACCAACTGCGAGCAGGTGTAAATGTATATTTTAATTTTTTCCGAAGTGAAAAAGAATTTGAGCTTTTGCGATAATTTCTTCATATATATTCCTTATATCCGTACTTTATCCATTAAGGCGTTCATGCTGTCTATGTACACCGTATATTCAAACTGCTCCTGTGCCGTCCGCCTTGCATTTTGCCGCATTTCGGGAAGCGTCTCACGGGAGGCGATAATCTTATCGAGAACCTCTTTTACGGATTTATGCGTACCGTCGTTGAGTAAAAAGCCGTTGACCCCGTTTTTCAAATACAGACCTATATCGCCCGTAGCATTTGCAATTACCGGAGTTCCCGCAGCCAGGCTCTCCGCAAGCTTTGTGGGAAAGCCGGCATGGGACGAGCGCCTGTCAGGTCTTACAAAAATCGAAAAATCAGCCTCGCAATACCTTTGGAGCATCTCCTTTTGCGGAATTTTCCCAACAATCTTCACCGTATCCGACAGCGAGTTTAACAATGCACTGTCGTTTCCTATATTTTCAAGCACCGTCTGCCTGTCAGAGCCGAATATTGTGTACTCAAACGGACTGTCACTGCCGTATTCCGAAAGGGCAAGCATAATTTCACGGAAGGTTTCCTTATGCTGTTTGCCGACGGCGGTTCCTGCATGGATAAGCTTTATTTTTGAATTGTCAAGTCTTTCGCTGTAAGCAAATTCGCCGCAGTCAATGACAGTCGGTATTCTAATAACCGGCTTTCCGCTCGATTTGAAATGCTCCTGCAAAAGCCTGCTTATAACAATGAAGGCGTCGGCGTTGAAAAACGACTTTTCAATGCAATTTGTGAAGCTTCTAAAGCGTATGTCAGCTCTGCCGAGCTTAAAGGAAGAGATATCGTACCACTCGCACGCCTCCAAAATCAAAGGCACACCCTTTTTGGTGCAAATATTCCTGACCGCGTCAAATCTGTCGTAAGCTCCGCCGCTTATCAACACAGCCCTCACACCGTCAGTCTCCAACATCTCGGTAAGAATTTTCATGCTGTTTTTCCTGTTGTAAAGATATCTTCCACCCTTTGAATTATCACCTGCAATACGGTAGGAAAAGCCGTCAAAAACACCTGCGCGTTCGTTTTCCTTTGTGCAGTCGGCAATTATTTTAACATCGTATCCGCACTCTCTTAAAACACGGGAAAGGTTCAGCGCACGCTGAGAATAAGCCTGCCCGTAAGGGAAAAATGAATTTGTAACAAAGATTACCGAACCGTTAGACATATACCTATTACTTAATCCTCCGAAAAAATCGCTTCGTATGTCAAGACAACATTTTTTATATCAAATTTCTTCCGTGCGATTTCCCTGTTTTGCCGACGGAGCTTAGCCTTTTCATCTTCCGAAAGGCTAAGCACGGAATTTATCTTTTTCACCATTGTTTCAACATTTCTCGGCGGCACTATCGCACCGTCCGAGATTATATGTCTTACATCGCCGACATCCGTCGCAACGCACAGGCACTCACAAGCCATAGCCTGAATAAGAGTGTTCGGCACTGCCTCGCCCGCAGAATGCAGAACATATACATCGCAAGCCGAAAACAACTCTTGCAGGTTGTCACTGCGCCCCAAAAGGAAAATATCTTTGCCGAGCGAAAGCCCCTTTTCCTTTATCAGGGCGGTAAGTCGCGCGTTGTTTTCGTCAATCCCCAGACCGCACATCACACCGACCAAATCGCGGTGCTCTTTTTTAAGCTGTGCCAAAGAGGACACAAACAGCGGAACATCCTTTATCTTGCTGTCGCGCGCAACGGAGAGCAAAGCCTTGCTTTTTTCGTCTATTCCAAGCTGAGAAAAAACTTTTTTTCTGCTGTCGGGGTCGAATTTATAAATGGAAAGGTCGCAGCCGTTGTACACGGAAAGGGATTTTGTTTTGTCGTATCCGGCTTCCTCATGAGCCCTTCTTGCCACATCGCCGTTATATACTATTTTCTTTATAAGCCTGCTTTTGCTCTTTCTCGCACAAATCCTATTGGCAACAAGCGTCTTTCTGCTGTTGTTAGTTTTGCTCAGGTCTGCGTGTCTTACAAACCATATCAGACCCGAAACCGAGGAGAAGCGTGCAATGTAATAACTGAGCAAATTTGAATAATACATCCAACTGCAAACCGTATCTGCGGCTTTCATCTCGCGCCTGACGGTACAAATGCCCTTGAGCGGATGATGCAATATATCTACATCTACCAGTCTGCAACCCAATCCTCTCAGTTTGTCCTCATAATAATGATACAAGCCCAGGCTGACTACCGTATACTCGATATTCTCTTTGTCCGACTGATATTTTATCAGATTATATAATGAGGTTTCCGCTCCGCCCTTTGCCAAACCGGAAATTAAATGAGTGACCTTTATTGTCAGCACCCCCACAAATGCGAATGAAAATCATAATAGAATATTATACTTTGTTTTTTTAGCATCGTCAATAAATGCATCTATGCTTTTTGCCCGTTTACCGTGTCTGCAAGGTCGCGGTAAACCATATCCTTAATTTCGGCGGAGGAATGGTTTTTACGACCGCACAAATATGCTTTTTTTGAATATTCTATGATAGCTTCGGGGAAATCTATATATCTGCGAAGCTTCGGAAGAACACTGCTCTTGTCGGTTGCAACTATCGCACTGCCGTTTTTAATAAAGTAATCCACCGACGCCGCGCTCTCGGGTCCCACAACAAAAACAGCCCTTGCGTTTTTAAGGTAATCGACTATCTTTGTTGAAAAGGACTGGTGTACCGACATTGCGGATTTTAAGTCCAAGCCCTCGACATGGACAAGGATATCGGCGTCCTTTTGTATTCTTTCCGCTTCGTCCGAGCTTACGCTTCCCTCAAAGAAAGCGTTACAGCCGTCGCTTATTCTGCTTAACTGATTTTTTGTCAGAGGCGTTGCGGAATATATGTGAAGCTCTGCTCTTTTGCCCGATGAATTTATCGTTTTCAGCGCGTCGGTAATATATGAAAGCGATTTCCATCTGCCGTTTCCGAGATTGCCCGTATAGACCAGCTTAATCGGATTGCCGACAGCCGTCTTGATTTCAGGCTCTGCGGAGAAGTCTGCGCGCTTTGTCAGCACCTTGCACTTCTTTTTGAATATCTTTTCATATTCTCTTTTTTGAATATCCGAAATGACATAGACAAATTCGCAGGACATAAACACCTTTTTAACGTTTTTCCTCTTGTGAAGTCTGTCAAGCCAATAGAGCGGCGAGAGATTGAACTGCTTTAGGGTGTAGCAGTCGTCGGAAATGTAGCCTATCATCGGAGCGCCGGTATATTTTTTAATGAACAGCGCAATTTCGGAAATATAGTTTGAATAGTATATGGGCTGAAATATAATGTCGGGCTTAAAGCTGTCCAAAAACGCTTTAAGCTCCGGCGAGCACCATCTGCCTGCCTTCCACACGATGTCCCTTGCCCAAAACATAAGCATACCGCGCCTTTTACGGGCAAAATCAAACGCCGCACGCTCTCTGTCGCTGAGGCTTGACAGTTCGGACTCGCCGATGAAGATTTCTCTTCCCGACGGAACGGTTTTGTTGCAAAGATTGTTTATAAGAGATTTTTCGGTTATCTGAAAACACCTTTTTACAATGCCGTTATCGGGACTGCCGTATTTTACAAAAATATTTGCGATTTCCATGTCGGGAATACCGCTGAAAATATTTGAAAAGGAATTGCCGAAGCTGTTGTCGTCCCTCCACGGTGTGTTTGAAAGGATAAGCACTCTCATTTTCTTATAATCCACCTCTAAACGGTCATCTTTTTTGACGCAAAGTATGTTGCAAGACAGGTAAGTCCGTACATTTTCAGTTTAAGAAGCCAAAACGCCGTCCTCATAAACATCTGCTTGAATTTGCTTGGAAAATAGGGTGTTCCCACACCGTTTCTCAAGGCGTTTTCCAAGCGTTCGTTTTTGAAAATCCGCTTACATTTACACACCCTTGCGGAATACGGTTCTGCGGTATTTCTCATCACTGAAACAGCGTAAACGATAACATTTTTGAAAAGCAAGGTTTCTCTTTTACCGTAAGTATCATTATACCTGTTCGTATCAAGCTGCTCCAAAAAGCTCTCAACCTTTTTATCCATTTCAAGAATTGTGTCAAAAAAACCTTCATGATACACCGCCGAAATGCTTCCCTCGCGTTTGAGATTGTACAAAGACGGCTTTTCGTAAATCGATATTTTCTGCGCCGCCGAAAGAAAATCCACATTAAAGAAAAAGTCCTCCGACACCCTGTTTTTCGGGTATAACAAGCCGTTTTCCTTTATCACATTCAGCGAATAAAGCACGGCGGTCGAGCGACTCGCCCTGCATTTGCCGATAAGCACGTTCAACGCAAATATCTTTGGGTCGGAGGAAAACATATCCTTCTCAAAATGAAAAACCTGTTCGGTCTTGCCCGTTTTTTCGTACACCTTATAATAGGTCATGGGGAAGACTGCATCACTCCCATCGTCAGCGGCAATTTTCACCATATCCGCAACGGCTTCCCTATCAAGGACATCGTCGGAATCGACAAACACAATGTATCTGCCGCCCGATGCGCCTATTCCTGTGTTTCTCGCCGAAGAAAGTCCGCCGTTTTCGTTGTGAATGACCGTAATTCTGCCGTCGGTCTTTCCGAGCTCGTCACAAAGAGCCGAGCTTGAGTCGGTCGAGCCGTCGTCAACCAGGATTATCTCAATGTTTTTATACGATTGTTCCGTAATTGAATTTACGCATTTAACAAGATATTTTTCAGTATTATTCACTGGGATAACCACACTCACCAAAGGGTTCACAACAGCACCTCCCGACTCAGATAAATTTAATGCCTTAAAAGAATTATAGGTTTTCCTTATACCATTCTATCGCAAGCTTAATTCCGTCTTGAAAGCTGTAGTCGGGATCGTAACCGAGCAGCTTTTTCGCCTTTGAAATATCGGCGTTGGAGTGTTTTATATCGCCCTTTCTGTCAGGTCCGAAGTTTGGCTCAACATCAATTCCGAGCGCCTTTGTAAGTCCGTAATAAATGTCGATAAGATACTCTCTGCCGCCGTAGGCTATGTTAAACGCCTCGCCTGCCGCCTCGTGGGAAGCAAGACACGCCTTCAAATTAGCCTCGATAACATTGTCGATATAGGTAAAGTCTCTGCTCTGCTTGCCGTCGCCGTTTATGGTCGGCACTTCGCCGTGCATAAGCTGTTTTAAGAATTTCGGAATAACCGCCGCATATGCTCCGTCCGGGTCCTGGCGCCTGCCGAATACATTAAAGTATCTCATACCGTAGGTGTCAAGCCCATAGTGCATTGTGTAAAGCTTTGCCCATTCCTCGTCGCAGCGCTTTGTAAGAGCATACGGAGAGAGCAAATTGCCCTCCCTGCCCTCTGTTTTGGGCAAATTAGGCTCGTCGCCGTAAACGGATGACGAAGAGGCGTAAACGAACTTTTTAACGCCGTTCTGCCTTGCCGCCTCAAGCATATTGAGCGTGCCCTCAATATTGTTTTTGCAGTAGAAAATAGGCATTTCAAGGCTTCTCGGAACGCTTCCCCAAGCAGCCTGATTGAGAACGAAATCCACGCCCTTGCAAGCCTTCATACAGGTGTCGAGGTCCTTTATATCGCCCTTTATAAACTCATAGTCAGGATTGTCAAGGAACATATCTACATTCTTTTGCTTACCCGTTGAAAGGTCGTCGAGAGCTCTGACCCTATAACCCATATTGAGTATAGCCTCACAAAGATTTGAGCCGACAAAGCCTGCCGCACCCGTTACAAGGAACAGCGTATCCGATGGAAATTTCAAATTTTTATATCCCATTGTTTTTTCTCCGATTAAAAAGGTAAAAATGAATTGACTGTGAAAATTATGTTGAGCAATCTTGCTCTTGTGTCTGTTTCCTTCATATTCACAACACGAATGTTCATATTATAAAGTTCGGAATTAAGTCGCTTTTTCAAATCAAGATGATGTTCATCCGAAATTCTTTTTTCAAGCGGGACTCGGAACATCAAGTCAAGGAATTTACGATTGTTATATGCAAATGTAATATCAAAACAATATTTCATTTCGCTTATATTCAGACCGCCCCAGCTGCCCCAAGTTACTTCATTGTAATGCATATCGGCAGGCGGATAGCATTCCGGAATTTTATCGTATTCGAATTCCTTGATATACTCCGCAAACACTCTGTCGATTTTATGCGCAAGGCGCCTGTTAAGAATGAATATCTTATACAGGTTTCTGAAAAGTTTAGGCGACAGCTTCGGCATTTTACTTCTGCCGTAATGTTTATACCAATAAGCCCTAATAGTTTCCGACACCCACGACTTTACTTCAACATCGCATCCGCAGTTTTCTTCAAGATAGAATCTTTTTCTTGACTCATTGCTTTTTCTTTCAGCAATATATCCGCTGTTATGGCGCTGAATTTCAACCTTCAGCTCGTAATCTGAAATATCATCCGCCGAGTCCGGAATATTGTAGATATGGTGTTTTACGCCAAAAGCATTTGCGATTGTTTTTGCCGCCTCAACATCCGGCACTTCCTTCGGTGCCGAAAGATAGCTGAAGGTTTCAAACCTGTCATATATTCCGTTTGCCGCCGCAAATGTGGTGTTGCTGTCGATACCGCCTGTAAGAGATATCCACGGGTGTGCCCACTTTTTCGAGATAAGCTTCATATTCCGTTTAAGAATATCTGCCGCCTCATCTATTATCCTGTCATATTCTTTGCCGACGGCAACCTCAAAATCCTTGAGAGGCCAAAAGCGCTTGTGCGAGATTTTATTGTTGTTATAAGAATACTCTATACTCGGTACTATTCGTTTTACTTCGGCAAAAGGAGTCATATCCGCAGGCAGATACGGTCCCATAACCCTGCCGTACCATTTATAGCCGACAAGCTCCTTAACAAACTCATCCATTTTAAGTGAACATATGTCTCCAATGAGTTGAGCGTGTGAGGAAAGATAAAAAATACCGTTAATTATACCGTAAGAAGCCGACTGCATACCAGAAGGGTCAACAGAAAACCTGAAATTTCCGTTTTCTATAACGCCCGTAACATAAACGCCGGTTATTTCGGATATTCTTTCATAATATCTATCGGTATCACCGTCTTTGAGGAAATCGGCAAGTATCTTTTCCTCGTCAATCTCGTCTAAAAACGGGTCGTAGCAGTGACCGAGCAAAAACATTGTCTTTTCGCCGTCACTTGCAAAATAAGCGGAAGTTTTATTATGGGTGTAAAAGAAATAGCCGTCTCTTTTCGTCTCTTTCCAATTTCCGTAAAACGGAAAGACGTCAAGGTCTTCTATTTTTCTGTCCGACACCAAAAAGCCTCTTATAAAAAGGAATTGAGAAAGATCGGATCTTTTATCAAGTTCTTTTTTTAATATTAAAGTCTCCAATAGTTATAACCTGCACTTTCATATTCCTTGCGTGAAAGCAAGCCCTTTATATCAATAAGCACCTTTTTATGGTTTTCGCTGTGCTTGAACATCTTTTCAAAGTCGCTCATCGTAAACAACTTAAACTGTTCGTGTGCAACGGCAAGTATTACCGCATCGCAGTCCTTTATTTCACTCATATCGACAAACTCGATTCCGTAGAGGCGTTTAGCCTCGTCCGCATCCGCTTCGGGGTCGGCTATCTTTGCCGTAATACCGTACTCTTTAAGCTCGTTGTAAATGTCGATAATCTTTGAGTTCCTGGTGTCGGGGCAATTTTCCTTAAAGGTAAAGCCGAGGATTGCAATTTTTGCGTTCTTTATGGAAACGTCTGCCTTAATAAGATTTTTAACGGTATTTTCGGCAACGTACTTGCCCATATCGTCGTTTATTCTTCTGCCCGAGAGGATAATCTGGCTGTGATAGCCGAGCTCCTCCGCCTTGTATGTAAGATAGTACGGGTCAACGCCTATGCAGTGTCCGCCTACAAGACCCGGGTAGAATTTAAGGAAATTCCACTTTGTTCCCGCCGCTTCAAGGACGGACTTTGTGTCAATTCCCATCTTATTGAAGATGATTGAAAGCTCGTTCATAAAGGCAATGTTAATATCCCTCTGCGAGTTTTCAATGACCTTTGCAGCTTCGGCAACCTTTATTGATTCTGCTCTGTGAACGCCCGCTTTTACAACAAGCTCGTAGACCTTGGCAACTGTATCGAGCGTTTCTTCGTCCATACCGCTGACAATCTTCTTAATTGTTTCAAGACGGTGCACCTTGTCTCCGGGATTTATTCTTTCGGGAGAGTAGCCTATCTTGAAATCCGTTCCGCATTTAAGACCCGACTCTCTTTCGAGTATCGGCACGCAAATCTCCTCGGTTACACCGGGATAAACCGTGCTTTCAAACACAACCACCGAACCCTTTGTAAGGTTTCTGCCCAAAATCTCACTTGCTCCCTCAACAGGGGTCAGGTCAGGCGTATGGTCGTCATTTACCGGTGTGGGAACGGCTACAATATGGAATTTCGCCTCACGCAGCTTGGTTTCGTCCGCAGTGAAATCAACCGTACAGCTTTTGATAGCCTCATCGCCGACCTCGTTTGTCGGGTCTTTTCCGCTTTTGTAAAGCTCGATTTTCTTAGCATTCAAGTCGTAGCCGACAACCTTGACTTTTTTGGAAAATGCGACGGCAATCGGCATACCTACATAACCGAGTCCGACAAGCGAAATTTTCTCCTCACCGTTTACTATTTTTTCATAAAGCTCCATATATATTACCTCTCTGTATTAAATACTCAGATATTACAAAATTTAATCATATCGGAATTGACCTTTCCGACTTCAAATTTTTCCTTACAGTATTCAAGGCTTTTTTCGCCCATCTCCGCAATCTTTTCGGGATGCTCGATAAACCAAATCATCTTTTCCGAAAGCGTCTTTGCGTCCTTAACCGGAACGAGAAAGCCGTTTACGCCGTCAATTACGGTTTCACGGCAACCGGGTGCGTCGGTGGTTATTATCGGACGGGCTGTTGCCATAGCCTCAAGTATCGTCCTCGGAGTTCCCTCCCTGTATGACGGAAGCACATAAACCGAGCACATTCCGTAATACGGCGGAACATTTTCTGTTTCTCCGAAATGCTCTATTATTCCGCTGTCAATGTACTTTTTAAGCTCCTCGGGTCCTATTGAGTCCTGTATTCCCTCGCACGCGCCCAAAAGCATAAACCGTGCATCGGGATATTTTTCCTTAACCGTTTTTGCCGCTTCAAGGTACTCCCTGACACCTTTTGAATTCATAACTCTCGAGAGCATAAAGAAGGTTGTCTTTTCGGGATACGGCAACGGGTGAAAACGCTGTGTATTAACTCCCGAGCCCGCAACGAGCCTGCATTTTTCTTTCTTTACAAGCCCGAGCGAAACGAACTGCTCCATATCGTCGGGATTCTGAAAAATTACGGTGTCCGCAAGCTTCAACGCCTTTTTGTAAAGCACCGACATAATTTTCCTTATCACCTTGGCTTTTTTGGTCTGCGATGTAAACGCATAGCCAAGACCCGTTATCATAGCCGTAACAGATTTTACGCCGGATTTTTTAGCCGCAATTGAGCCGTAAATTACCGGTTTAGATGTGTACGATAGTACCGCATCCGGTTTTTCGCTGTCGAACAAGGTTTTGAGAGCATGTTGGTATTCGATATCCTTCAACGGATTTACACCGTTTTTATTCATCGGTATTTCGACAAACCGTGCGCCGAGAGCCTCAATTTTTTCGACATTATCTCTGTTGGGACCCGTAACGATTACCTCGTAGCCCTTGGAGATAATCAGCTTAATCAATTCCCCTCTGAAATTGTACGCCGTTCTGTTTTTAGGCGAAACCAAAACAAATTTCAAATCAAACTAACCCTTTCGCTGATTTTTCAAATTATCGTAAGCAAGTGCAAAAAGCCTTGCGTTGTTATTCTCCGATACAAACGAATTATGCGGAGTGATTATGACATTGCGCATATCCCAAAGCGGGCTTTTTCCGTCAAGCGGCTCCGTTTCAAAAACATCGAGAACAGCTCCCGATAATTTTCCGCTTTCAAGCGCCGATACAAGGTCGTTTTCGTTTACGACCGCTCCGCGCGAAATGTTGACAAGCACCGAGCCGTCCTTAAAGCGGGAAAACATCCCGCCGTTAAACAGACCCTTTGTTTTGTCGGTAAGCGGCATGGTGAGAATTACAATATCCGTTTCGCCGAGTACCGACCCGATATTTGAGATGTGGCAAAATTCATCGTATATTTTATTACAGTGATTGAACACATCAACCGATATAATTTTTGTGCCGAAAGCCTTGAATCGTTTTGCACATTCCGTTCCGACGCTTCCGCAACCGACTATCGCAACCGTTTTGCCGCACAGCTCCGAAAGCTGCCTGTCCTTCTGCCAGAGATGCTGCTTTTGATTTTCATAAAACGAATTCAAGCGCTTATAAAGATTCAGCACGCCCGCAAGTGCAAATTCCGCCATCGGAACGGAATAAACTCCCCTTGCGTTGAAAAGGGCGATGTTCCTTTTTTTTATCTCTTCAATCGGCACTCTGTCAAGCCCCGCCGAGGTCAGCTGAATTTTTTTAAGCGACTTAAATTCCGATATATCGTGATACAGGAAAAGTCCGTTACAGATTACGGCGTCCGCCTCGGAAAAGTTACATTCGGGCTTTCCCCTCTCGTCCTGCTGACGCATAATCTCATACCCGAGTGACGAGAGCTTATCAAGTTGTTCGTCTGTGGCGTTAAATGCGCCGGTAACAAGCAGTTTCATATATTTTACCTATCTTTTTTTGCATTTATTATATCGACAACCCTTTGAGTACACTCAACGGTTTTCTTTCTGTTTTCCTCAAACTGTTCGTCCGTCCAATTTTCAAGAATTTTTTCGTATTCCCTTATATCCCGAACGCCCGTTTGAAGCTTTTCGGCAACAGATTCAATGCTCGGCTCTTTAGACACATCGCAAAATGCGCGTGAAAGTATTACAGAGCTTGAACCGAGGCGGTAATGCTCGCCCAAAATACATTCCGCGGGCAGTGTTCCCGTTCCGACCCTCGCAACGCCGCCGAAGCCGTATTTTACACCTTTTTTTCTAAACTTTTTTGTAAGCTGTTCGACAGTGCCGTCCGCAAGCAATTGGAACATAAAGGTCATACCCTTGCTTAAATGCAAATCGTTAAGACCGATAAACACCTCGTCAATTCCGCGAAGCTCCAGAACATCGTCTATTATCTCCTGCGCCTCGCTCGTCTCAAGCAACAAGCAGGTTTTCGCCCTGCCTGCGACCAGGTCTGTAAAAAGCTTTACCTCACGCACCGTCTTGAAATACGGGAGCATTATTATATCCGCACCCGCCTTGACTATCTCGTCAATTTCCCTTGCGGAGGAAAGATAATCCTTTGTAGCGCCGTGAATTGGATTACACCTGACAAGCAGCTTTGACTTTGTCAGAACAGGACGCAGGGCTTTTATGTCCTCCGCCGTATGATGCGACTGAACCGTATCAAGCCCGCCCTGCCGCAAATCCTTGCCTATGTATTCCATATCGACAAATATCCTGTCAACACCCGCACTCTGTGCAAGCGATGCGACATCCGGTCTGTTTGTAATATACATAAGCTCCATAGCAAATTAAACCTTTTCTTCCTTTTTTTCCTCGTGCTTTACGGTCTCGCCCGTATTTTCGTTGTCTGCGTTTGTAAGCACCTTGAACACGGTCATAAACATAATTTTTATATCAAGAAGCATCGACACATTGTTGACATACCAGACATTGAGCTCAATCCTTCTGTGCCACTCGACATCCTTTCTGCCGTTTACCTGCGCCCAACCCGTGATGCCCGGGCGCACCGCAAACATCATAAGCTGCTCTTTTGTGTACTCGTCTATATGCCACGGATGATAAGTAAGCGGCGGACGGGGTCCGACAAAGCTCATATCGCCGTTTAGAATATTGACAAGCTGCGGCAGCTCGTCAATACTTGTCGCACGGATAAATCTGCCGACCTTTGTAACTCTCGAATCTCCCTTACCTGAATAGACTCCGCTTCCCGTTTTTTCCGCACCGACGCACATTGAACGGAATTTATATATATTGAAAACCTTGCCGTCCTTGCCGAGCCTCTGCTGTTTGAAAATCACGGACCCCTTGCTGTCAAGCTTTACGGCAAGCGAAACAATCGCAAAAACAGGGCTTAAAACTATCAGTGCAACAAGAGCAACAATGAAGTCGAAAAATCGTTTTATAAAGCGGTTGTAAACGCCCGTATAGTTATGTTTTTCGACATTTGTCGATTTGCTTTTCAAAGGCAAAACACCCCAATTTCCCATTATAGATACATACTATGAGTATTATATATTCATACGCCCTAAAAGTCAATGGAAATCATACGCTGTCAGGCAACAGGAAAGATAAAAAGGCTGCAAAAGATTTACATCCTTTACAGCCTTTTTGCTTATTTGGATAACTGCTTGACTATCTGATTTCCGA
Source organism: Eshraghiella crossota (assembly GCA_963624605.1). Classification (GTDB taxonomy): domain Bacteria; phylum Bacillota; class Clostridia; order Oscillospirales; family Acutalibacteraceae; genus Fimenecus. Next base: position 19,298 of record CAVFQD010000003.1, read on the forward strand.
ACACCGAAGCGCCGGATACAAGTACGCCCTGTATCACGGAATCAACGCTCACGCCCATTATGCCGAGCGTTCCGAGAACGCCGCAAGCAAGTATTATCAGCGGTATATACTTGTCGTTTATTTTTTCAAGATGCTTGATTACCATTCCTATGATATTGAGTACGGGAATTAAAATCAAAGCTTTCTCGGTAATATATCCCAGAATTTCCATTTATTCACCCTACCTTATATCCGATTTGCTTACAAAGCCGGTAACATTCTCGCCTATCGGCTTTTTAAGCGCCTTTTCGGGCGAGCTTGTAACACGGTACCTGCCGTTTATTTCAATGCCGTCATAGATATAATAGGTTCCCGACTTCTTGGCTGCGGGCGTTTTTGCCGTAGCGGAAACATACAGCGGTGTGTTAGAAAGCGAAACCATCATTTTCGGCGAATACGTCTTCGCTGTGGTTGTCGGTGCAGGTGCAGGCGTAGGATCTGACGCCGAAAAGCCGTTGAGGCCTTTATTTTTCATAATCGAATAATAATCCTTATAGCTCTCGTCCATGTCGCTTCTGCCCGATATTCCGTCGATGCTTCCCTGCGAAGAATACTGCCAAATGCCGTAATTGCCGGCATAGGTCGCCTTTTCAGCCCACTGCGCAAGCCATGTATCGTACTTTTTCTTGCAGTCGTCGTCAATAAAATTGTCAAGCCAATATTTATTGGCGTAAACGCAGACATAGTACCCCGCATTTTCGACGGTTTCGCAAAACGCCCTAATAACATCGGACACAAACTGCTTCCCCTTATCCGATTGCGACTTCTCCTCGACATCAAAAGCCACAGGATATTCAAACTGTTTTCCGCTTATCCATTTAAGGAAGGTTTCAGCCTCTTTTTTTGCGTCGTCGGTGCTTTTGGCATAGGAGTAGTGATACGCTCCGACCTTAACTCCTGCCGCTTTGGCGTTTGCATAGTTTTCCTCAAAGCGTTCGTCCTTTTGGTTATCATATCTGCCGTAGCCTGCCCTGAGCATCGCAAAATCAATGCCTGCTCCCTTAACCTTCTGCCAATCTATCAAGCCCTGATGCTTTGATACATCGATACCCTTACTCATAATACTCATTCCTTTCAATCGTTGATATTCTTTGCTCGTGAGTCTTGACTCTCTCCTCAAGAAGAGGCACTCTATGAGCAAAATTGTTGTGCTTATCCACCTTTTTTTCAAGCTCGCGGATACGGTAATTCGTAAGCTTTGCGCTTGTCATAATTCCGCCGACCGTTCCTACGGCCGTTCCCAAAAATGAAAGAACCGCTATCCATAACTCAGCGCTCACTGAACGCACCTCCCAAAACAGCCTTTGCGCTGTCTCTTACCTGAGCAAGAGATGTCACCGTGCTCAAGCCCTCCGCAAGAGAAAGAAGACCGTCCTTTGCCGCGGCTTCGCTGTCCGTCACAATTTCAAGCGCTGCTGTCTCCTGCTCCGTCATATCTCTGTATATACCGTTTTCAAAAGTTCTCATTTTCCGTACACCTCAATTACCGTGCCGACAGGGAATAATCTTGTATCGTCTCCGGTAGTGGTGACAGTGATTCCGTCAGCGCACAAATTCCCGTTTGATAATTTTTTAAGATTCAACACATAACCCATATTGTCAGCCAAAGCGTCAACCATATATGCGGCGGTCGTAGCGACGGCATTGAGTCTTACCCCAGTTGTAAACTCCCAGCGATTGTTATTTATTCTCGCCGAAATCATTGCAATATGGTATTTGCCATCAGTTCCGCCGGCAATCGCCGTTCGGTTGTAAAACTGCGGAAGTTCGACATTTGCAACAGTATGCAGCTTCATACCAATATATGCAAACGACAACAGCCCCGTGCTTGCGGGAATAAAAAACGTAGCATATATTTCGCTGAGATTAAGTACGTTTCCGAGCATATCCTGTGTCAAGCTTATGGACTTTACAGCCTCTTCAAGCGTCATAGAATAAACAAGCTCTCCGCCATTCGCCGTTTTTTCGTCAATGTATTGCTTAACCGCTTTATTCTGTACGGGATTTTCCGATGTATCGGACATTTCGGCGTCAACCGTAACCGACGGACCCGTGTCTCCGCGATCTCCCTTTTCGCCTTGATCGCCTTTCGGTCCCTGCTCGCCTGTATCGCCCTTGTCGCCCTTGTCGCCCTTTTCACCTTTTTCTCCCTGCGGACCTTGCTCGCCTGTATCGCCCTTGTCACCTTTATCGCCTTTATCCCCTTTGAAGTCGCCGTTTTTGACCGCTTCAAGCAGAGAATTTACCGAAAAATCGTATTCCTCTCTGAGGTTATCGTCAGCAGAGGCAATAACCGAAAAGCAGAGCTTTACCTCCTTGGCTTTTATTAGCTTTTCCGTTTCGTATGTATCGGCGTTTATTTCAACCACATTGAAATAACAGAGCATATTCATACTTCTTGTAAGGCTTGCGGGCAGCGTGAAGCTGATTTTATTGTTTTCGTCGTGCGTAAGATACTGCGTTCTTACGGTTCCCGTGGGAAGCACAAAGTCGATGTAATACCTGTATGAGTTTGAAATGTATTCCTGTGCTATCTCAAACACGAGGTCGGTCGCATTATGCTCGTACATAATTCCCGCATTGTATATCTCCTCCGACAAGGAGCCGTCAACCGTTACGGTTACTGTTTTATTCATATTCAATTCTCCCCGTTTATATTTTTTAATATTCCGTCAAAATTTTTCGGCAGGTCAACAAGAGAAAAGCCGCACAGATATGCATATTTGAGCACCGAATAAAGCTTATCGGTAGCCGACTTGAGTGTCTTGTATATCTGCTGACGGGAAACGCCGTGTTTTTCGGAAATATCATTTATTTTCATATTTTCAATATATCTCTCGCACACAACCTCCCTTTGAAAAACGGTCAGCTCGGACTCCACTGCCGCCGAAAAGATTTTTTTGAGAGTATTTTTTCTCGTTGTCATAATGTATCTCGGAATTTTCCTTGTATCGTCTTCGGACATAAATTCAAATTTTTCGGACAAAAATCTGTACTCGTCCGCGTCAATTCCTACAATATCCCGTGTATTCATTTTCCACCTCCCGAAGCTCCGTAAATTAAAACAACACCTAACAACCCCGAGGGGTCGCAGGTGTCGTTTTTTGTTGCGTTGTTCACTCGCACTGTTTATTTTAGACGATACAGTGTTACTTGTCAACACAAAAATAAGACCGACTGAAATTCAGCCGGTCTTACTGATTTTATAATATTGAATTAAACCTCGTTGGTCGCAACAATATCAATTCCCGTACCGAGAATATTTTTAACCGCAACATCGCCGAAATGAACGGGGGCTTTAAGCGTTACCTTATTAACCTCTTTCATTGCGTCAAAAAGCATTTCCTTCGGAATGGGGGAAGCCGATTTTACGGGGACAACGGGAAGTCTGCCGCCCTCAACCTTAACGGTGGAGGTAAGCATCCTTTCGGGATGTGTACATTCCTGACGGGCATATCTGTCGCCTCTCGGACAGGTGTTACCCGTTACGGAAATAACCTCGTTGTTGTCGTCAAGTTCAACCGTTATAGCGCAGCCCATAGGGCAGGATACGCAAACCATTTCTCTCTTTGTCATAATTTACGCCTCCTCAACTGTTACTGTAATCGTGCTGTCGGCAGGAAGAGATTTTACCGTATCGAGCTTGATAAGAACATTCTCCATCTCACCGGGAGCCATTTTCTTTTTATTCTTCGACATTATAATCTCATCACCGCATTTGACAACAAGCTTAACATTCTTAAACACCTTGCCGACACGGAAATAGAGCTTAACATCCTTGTCGGTCTCTTTGTTAATTCTCTGCGGTACAATATAGCGCACGCCGTTCGTACCCTCGGTTTTGATGCAATTGCCCGACTTTTTCTCGCCCTTTATGAACTTAGCCGCGCCCTCGCCTGCTATCCGGCTTTCCTCGGTAACATAATCGACAAGGTCGTGAACCTGCAAAACATTGCCGCAGGCAAATACACCCTTGTGGAGAGTTTCCCTGTACTCGTCAACAGACGGACCGTTGGTAATGCGGTCAAGCTCGATTCCCGCATTCTTTGAAAGCTCGTTTTCGGGGATAAGTCCGACGGAAAGCATCAAAGTGTCGCACGGGATATATTCCTCCGTACCGGGGATGGGCTTCAAGTGCTCGTCAACATTTGCAACCGTAACGCCCTCAAGCCTGTCCTTACCGTGTGTCGAAACAACCGTGCAGGAAAGACGAAGCGGGATACCGAAGTCCTCAAGGCACTGTACGATATTTCTTGTAAGACCGCCCGAGTAAGGCATAAGCTCGCAAACAGCCTTGACCTTTGCGCCCTCAAGGGTCATTCTTCTTGCCATAATAAGACCTATATCGCCCGAGCCGAGGATAACCACAGTTTTACCGGGCATATATCCGTCTATGTTTACATATTTCTGAGCCGTACCTGCGGTCATAATACCCGAAGAACGGCTTCCTGCGATTGAAAGCGCACCTCTCGGTCTCTCACGGCAGCCCATAGCAAGCACGATAGCCTTTGCCTTGATTGTGAGAAGTCCGTCCTCCTTATTGCAGGCTGTGACGACATTGTCGTCAGATATATCGAGAACCATTGTGTCCACCTTGACATCAATATCCGTTTCCGATACCTGCTTTATAAATCTTCCCGCATATTCGGGACCCGAGAGCTCCTCTCCGAAATAATGGAGACCGAAGCCTGTGTGGATACACTGTTCGAGAATACCGCCGAGTGTGTCCGCCCTCTCGAGAATGATAATTTTTTCAATACCCTCTTCGTGAGCCTTGAGCGCCGCCGCCATACCTGCGGGACCGCCGCCGACTACCGCCAAATCATAATTAAGCACTTTACACACCTCACTTCGTTCTCTCGAAAATAATCTTGGAATTGCCGCCGAATTTTGTGATTTCATTCATCGGAACTCCGAGCTCTTTTGCAAGCAATTCGACAACCTTGCTGCCGCAGAAGCCGCCCTGGCATCTGCCCATACCGGCTCTTGTTCTCCTCTTGACGCCGTCAACATCCCTCGCACCTGCGGGAGCGTGAATTGCGTCGAGGATTTCACCCTCGGTTATCGTTTCGCAACGGCAAATAATTCTGCCGTATGCGGGGTTCTCCTTGATAAGAGCCTCTCTCTCCTCCTTCGACATATGTCTGAAGCGGACGGGAGCCTTTCTTGTCATTGTGTACTGTGCCTTTTCCTTTGCGTCAAGCTTTTCAAGCAAGAGCTCCTCAACATACTTTGCGATAGCGGGAGCTGCCGAAAGTCCGGGAGACTCAATGCCAGCGCAATTGATAAACTTGTCACTCTTATCGGAATAGCCGATTATAAAGTCGTCCGTTACCGGATGCGCGCGAACGCCTGCGAACGAGGTTATGGCACCTCTGAGGTTTATTGACTTAACGCTCTTGAGAGCCTTTGAAACGACAAATTCAAGTCCCTCGGGAGTTGTGTCGGTATCGTCCTTGTCGGGCTCGTCCGTTGCGGAGGGACCGATAAGCAGGTTTCCGTCAACCGTCGGCGTAACAAGAACGCCCTTACCCATCTTGTTCGGGCACTGGAATATCGTATGGTTTGCAAGATAGCCGAACGATTTATCGAGAAGATAATATTCGCCCTTTCTCGCAACAAGCTCTATGCTGTCGTCGCCTATCATAGCCGCAACCTCATCCGAATGGTTGCCTGCGGCGTTGATTATGTACTCCGCCTCGATATTGCCGAGGGTCGTGTCAAGACCGTAAACGCCGTTTCCCTTTTTGATTGCCTTGACTTCGCAGTTCCTGAGGAATTCGACTCCGTTTGTAACCGCTACCTCAGTAGCCGCAATAGTCAGCTCATACGGACAGACAATACCCGCAGAATTTGAAAGAAGAGCGCCTACTACCTCTTCGGAAACATAAGGCTCAAGCTCTCTTACCTTTGCGCCGTCGATAATTTCAAGGTCGGGAACGCCGTTTTTGATACCTCTGTCATAGAGCTCCTTAACATGCTCCATTTCCTCATCGGAAAAGGCAAGAACAAGCGAGCCGTTGTTCCTGTAAGGCACATTAAGCTCCTTACAAACCTCGGGCATCAATTCCGTTCCTTTCACATTGAGTTTTGCTTTCATCGTTCCCGGCATAGCGTCAAAGCCGCCGTGAACAATAGCGCTGTTAGCTTTTGTAGTACCCATTGCCACATCATTACATCTTTCGAGCAAAGCGACCTTAATGTCGTACTTCGACAGTTCTCTTGAAATGAGAGCGCCGACTACGCCCGAGCCGATGACTGCAACATCGTACTTCATAAACCTCACCCCTTATAGAAATATATGTTAATCAATATTTTGACCTGCAAAATCATCCTTCTCCTGCTTTTCCACAATTACCATACCGCTGTTGCCGCCCGTTTTGGAAAAAGCGTCGGAGATTTTTGAGTTTAAGTCGAGGAACTTATCACGGAGCGGAAATGTGTCCTGATAATATTCCTCAAATTCCGAAAAATACTTACCGTCGAACACGGCGGAAAGCGTAAATTTCGGTTTTTGCTTCAGCGTTCTGTTCTCCCTTTGGGATACCATTGGGTCGGTGTCAAACGCACTTACGAGGAAGAGCGTTATTATCACACCGACGAACGCAAGAATTATGAAAAATGCGCCCGACTTGTTCGGGACAACATTCTTTTTCATCAGTTTTTTTCTGTACCGAGTCATTTATATTCTCCGTTAAAATCTGAAATAAAGGAAAGGATTGTAGCTGTCTCCGATAAGAGAAGCTGTCGAAACAGCCAGCGAAAACAGCACGAAAAGAATAATTGCGACATTTACAAATATCCTGCCCGATTTATTCTCCGAAGCATTGAAAGCAAAGCGCCTTATTATTTTCGCTATCGGTAGAGAGGCGATTATTCCGATGATTATCACAACTATGTAATTGAGCGCAACCGTCTTTTCCGTAAGAGTCGAAAATCCGTTTCTGAAGAAAATCGCCCTGAAGAAATTCTTGAGGTTCGCAAGGTCCTCAAAGTAGAAGAACGCCCAGCCGATAACCACAACGAGCATTGTGTATATATGCTTTATAACGGAGCTTGTCCTTGCAAGACGCTTTCCGATATAAATCTTTTCGAGCATAAGGAAGAAGAAATAATAAAGACCCCAGAGGATGTAGTTGTAGCTCGCTCCGTGCCAAAAGCCCGTCAGCACCCAAACCACAAGCATATTGAAAGCCCAGTGCTTCCTGTTACCGCCGAGCGGTATGTAGACATAATCCCTGAAAAAAGAGCTCAAGGTTATGTGCCAGCGTCTCCAAAAATCGTTTACGGAGTCCGCACAGTACGGATAGCGGAAGTTTTCAGGGAAATCAAAGCCGAATATCTTACCGAGACCTATTGCCATATCCGAATAAGCCGAAAAGTCAAAATAAATCTGCAATGTGAACGCAATTATTCCGACAGCCGCACCGAGGAAGCTGACATTCTGCATATCCGAGCCGATAAGCTTTGTACAGAGCTCGCCCGCATAGTTTGCAATTATCGTCTTTTTAACAAGACCTACGCAAAAGCGCAAAACGCCGTCCGCCGCGCCCCTTAAAGTCACGGGTCTGCACGAGAGCTGCTTTTCAACATCGCTGTAAAGGACAATAGGACCTGCTATCAGCTGCGGGAACATCGAAACATACAAAAGCAGCTTAAAAAAGGACTCCTGAACCTTTACACGGTCTCTGTAAACATCAACGACATATGTGAGTGCCTGAAACGTATAGAACGAAATACCTATTGGAAGCGCAAGCCCAAGCGACTTTATGTTAAGCGAAAACGCCGAATTCAGGCTCTGTGCAAAAAAGTCGGAATATTTGAAAAGCGCAAGGCTTGAAAGCGTAATTATGACGCTCAGAAGCATAAACAGCTTTGAGAGCGCCTTTCCCCTGTATCTGTCAACAAGAATTCCTCCGAGATAGTCCACAAGCACGGTTGCTATCATCAGAAGTATGTATTTCGGCTCGCCGTAAGCATAGAACGCCAACGAAAACACCAGAAGCACGGCGTTGCGAACCTTTATATTCTTTGTTAAAAAATAAAAAACAAAACACAGAGGCAGAAATATGTATAAAAATACCAAGCTTGAAAAGACCAAATTCAACCTCCGAAGCACCAATTCATAATTATAAACATTATATCATACATTTTACACGAATAACAGTATTTTTAGAAATTTTTTCATTAAATTTGCGGACAAATTTATACAGCTTTTTCAAGCTCCTTTTTCAGCCGCACGATTATCCGCTTTTCAAGACGCGAAATGTAGCTTTGAGAAATTCCGAGTATATCCGCAACCTCCTTTTGGGTGTGCTCAGTCTCCCCGTCGAGCCCGAAGCGCATATTCATTATCAGCCTTTCCCTTTGTGAGAGCGACTTCACGGTTTCCAAAAGAAGCTTTTTCTCATCCTCACATTCAATCTCACGGTTTATTTCATCCGGCTCGCTTCCGAGAACATCGGATAAAAGCAGCTCGTTTCCGTCCCAGTCGATATTCAGCGGTTCATCTATCGAAATATCCGTTCTGTGCAGATTTATCTTGCGAAGATACATAAGAATTTCATTTTCAATACACCGTGAGGCGTAGGTGGCAAGCTTTATGTTCTTTTCAGGCTTAAATGTATTGACAGCCTTTATAAGTCCTATTGTTCCGATCGACACGAGGTCGTCAGTACCCACTCCCGAATTGTCAAATTTTTTTGCTATATAGACGACAAGCCTTAAATTGTGGACTATCAGCGGTTCCCTTGCCGTCTTGTCTCCGCTTGCAATACGACGAAGGCAAACCTCCTCCTTCTCCTTGGTAAGAGGCTCGGGAAGGTTCTCACATCCGCCGACGAAGTTTATATCCGTTTGGAAAAGTATGCTCTTAATTTTTGCCAAAAGCGACAGTATGTATTCTCTTATCATCACTGTTAGTCCTTTCAAAAAAATCGTTGTTGAGTATTGCCGAATATTCCCCGTTTGTAAACCTTGTTTTGCTCTGCGCCACAAGAGCGTTTCTGACCGTATACTCCCTGCCGCTCGCTCTCACGCTCACACTGTCTACCGACACAGCTTTCAAAAATCCCTTTTCTCCGACCGTGTTGTAGGCTATGAGCCTTATTTTGTTTTGAACGCCCATCATATCGAGCGCATTGTTGCCCCGAAAGCAGTCCTCGGGCACAAAGCCCGTAAGCGAAGCAAAAACGCTCTCGTCCGCTATGATAACCGGCTTTCCGGAAAAGCCGTCTTTGAGAGTGTTCCCCGTATCAAGCAGGGCGTTTACCGTAACGCTTCTGCCCAAATTTGAAAAAGTTACGCTGTAAACGGAGTCGGACGGCGCACTGCGTTTCATAAGCCTTGAAATAAGCATGATGATAACATAGCAGGCAACGGTTGAAACGGTCAGTATTTTTATGTCGATATTGAAATAGACTACACTGTTGTTAAATACCATTCCGCTCGGCTTAAACGCAAGCCATATGCCGAGCATGATTCCCGCAAACGCAAAATTCACCCCGAAGAACACCGCGACCTCACGCAAGAACACCTTAAAGCTTTTCGGCGAAAAGGCTATGGCGGTCAGCACCGCCGACGCCGCAAAATTTACAAGCACGGTAACTGCCTCGGGAAGCTCGGGTAGGAAAATAATCAACGAATAAAGGCTTCCGAGGACGGAGGAAAGGAAAAGCCTTATCCGCTTTATTTCACAGTGTAACATTTTTGCGCTTGCAAGAAGCAAAAAGTAATTTACGAATATGTTTACCGCAAGCAGTATGTCAACATAGACAGTCAAAGCTTATCACCACACAAAAAATGAGCCTGAAGCCAATTATATAGGCTTCGGGCTCAATAATTTGTCATATCGTGGGGTTAATTTTGTTTTCGCATATAATCCTCAAGAATAAGCACGGCGGAAACGGCGTCAACCACAGCCTTGCGTTTTTTGCCTCTCGTATCGGTCGCATTGAGTATGTTGTGCGCCGAAACGGTTGTCAGGCGTTCATCCTGAAAATCAACGGTCAGACCCGTCTTTTCGGAAAGAATTTTCGCAAAGCTCTTGCATGCCTCTGCACGGAAGCCCTCGCTTCCGTCCATATTTTTCGGAAGTCCGAGAACAATTTTTTCCGCTTTTTTCTCAACGCATATTTTCTTTATTTCCACCGAGAGCAGCTCGGGGTCCTTTTGCTTTATAACGGTTACGGGAGAGGCAAGCATCTGGAGCTTGTCGCAAGCCGCAACACCCGTTCTCACATCGCCGTAATCAACGGAAACTATAACCATATTTCCTCCTATTCGGCAGGCGGCAGATTTTCCGGAGCTGCCGTTGCGGGCGGAGTATCCGATGAATTACCGTCGCTTGCGGCTGTGGTCTCGGGCGTCTGCTGATCCGAAGCTACGGTCTCGCCCTCGGAAACAGGCTCTGCCACGCTCGGCGTCGCCGCACAGGATGTGCAATGTCCCGGCAAATTGCTCTTTGTGTACCAGCCTGTCGCCGTGCTCGTACAGCTCTCGCTTGCGAGGAAGCCCGACTGCGTACAGTAGGTTGCGCTCATCACAAGATTGGAATGCGTATCAAAGGGCTTTGCCGTAAGACCCTTGTGTATTCTTGTCATTACCTCGTCGAATATCTTACCCGAGGGGCTTCCCGACACATAAGCGGAAAGCTGCTTCGGCATATCGCAGCCGTACCAAACAGCCGCAACATAATAGGGTGTTCCGCCTACAAACCAACGGTCCTTATCGTCGCTCGTCGTACCTGTTTTCGCAAAGGTCTCAAAGCCGGAAATGCCGTAATTCCTTGCCGTTGCCATATGTGCCGCGTCGGTTACAACGGTCTGGAGAAGCTTATTCATTACATCTGCGGTGTCGGGAGAGATAACCTGCTCTCCTTCCGAGTCCTGATGCTGAAGATAAATCTTTGTGCCGTTTGCGTTTGTAACCTTGTAATAGCAATACGGCTCATAATATTTTCCGCCGTTTCCGAACGCAGCAAACGCCGCCGCCATCTGTACGGTCGTTACACCCTTGCTTGCGCCGCCGACTGCAAGAGACGACATATTTTTATCGCTCTCGTCAAGATAAGAAAGCCTGAATTTTTCGGTAGCGTATTTATAACTGAGATCGACTCCCATCTGCTTGAGAATCTGTGCGGGGACGGTGTTATAGGATACGCAAAGCGCATGCTGAACGGTTACATATGAATCGGGTGAGCCGGGGTCGTTGCCGTAGTTTACGGGACCTGTTCCGCCGTCCGAATAATAATGTGCAATACCGTAGTTCTGAATTTTTGTGCTCCATGTTACATACTTTTCCTCAATCGCCGGAGCATATATCGAAAGCGGCTTTATTGATGAACCCGGCTGTCTCGGGGTCGTAGCGCGGTTAAGGCCTCTGTTTTCGGTCTTTTCTCCTATTCCGCCTACCATTGCGAGAATTCTGCCGCTGTAATCCATTATGGTCATAGCCGACTGTGCGTCGGGAACATTTTTGTTGTAAGCGGGCATTGTCACCTTATTGACATAAACATCCTCAAGCTGTTCCTGTATACTTGTGTCAACAGCTGAATAAATGCGCAATCCGCCGTTGTAGATAAGCTTTGAAGCCTGCGATTTTGTATAACCGCACTGAGAAACAAGGTCGTTTATAACAGACTGTATTACATAGTCGACATAGTAGCTCTGAATTTCGGTCGCAGCGGCGCTTGAAGCGTTAGAGCTGTCATCGGAGCTGTCCTTTTTGACATAGTTTTCACTGTTTGTGAAGACCATTTCATATGCCACAGCCTCGTCGTATTCCTCCTGAGAAATATATCCCTCTTTGAGCATATTTCTAAGGCAGGTAAGCTGCCTTTTCCTGTTTGCCTCCGGATGAAGCAACGGGTCGTTGGTAGATGGATTCTGCGTTATTGCCGCTATCGAGGCGCACTCCGCAATGTTAAGCTCGGACAAATCCTTACCGAAATACTTTTCGGCGGTCGTCTTTACGCCGTAGCAACCGTGGCTCATATAGACGGTATTCATATATGCTTCAAGAATGGTTGCCTTGGAGGCGTTCTTTTCAAGATTGAGCGCATTGAGTATTTCATAGAACTTACGGCTCACGGTTTTTCCGTTCTCGCCCGTAAGGTTCTTGATAAGCTGTTGGGTAAGCGTTGAGCCGCCGCCCGACTTACCGAAGGTAATAACCGCCTTCAAGGTTCTGATCCAGTCAACGCCCGAATGCTTTTCAAAACGCTTATCCTCAAGGGCGATATATGCCTTTTGCAGGCTCTCGGGAATTTCATCAATGCTCGTCCACACACGGTTTTGCTCGCCGTGCAGACGGGTCAATTCAACCGCTTCGTCGTTTGAGTTGTAGGCGTAAACAATTGTGGTTTGCGCCTGATTTTCTTTGTAATCGGCAATATCTATTTTAGCCTCGCCGTTTACATACGAAACCATATATATAATCAGATATGTGCTTACAATTACCAAAGAAACAAGAGCGGTTAACGCCAGAGCCAATAAAGCGGTTATACCTTTTTTAGCCTTGGGGTTGAGAGGCTTCCTTTTCTTTTTCGGTTTTTTACGCACATTTTTTGCCATATGTAGTTCCTCCGTGTGCTGACTTTGCATAATAAACTATTTTAACACAATTTTGCGAATATTTCATCATTTTTATAAAAAAAGATAAATTTTTGCCGGACTGCGTAAAATCCGTATTTTTTGCCGAAAATAACCAAAAGGAGTGATTCTATGCAAAAGATACTTTTGAGGGCTGTTGCGGTAACGGCGATAGTGCTTACGGCAGTGTTTGTCGGCGCGGCTTTTTCGCTCGGAGCAAAAGACGACAAAGCGGCGATTTTGTCCGAAAGCACAACGCTTTCGCCGCTTTACACACTCGGCGAATACGACGGAAAATTAGCACTTTTCAAGCGGGGATATTCAATGCCCGTTGAAATATACGATGTTTACCTCTCGTCGCTGCCCGACTCGGAGCAAGGCAAAATCAAAGAGGGAATTTCCGCCGAGTCCGATGACGAAATATTGAAAATAATTGAAGATTACACAAGCTGAACGGAAATTTCAGCCTTTTCGGCGTCTGCGGGAACGGTAATTTCAAGCGTTCCCTTTTCACGCTCGGTAAACTCCGCCTTTTCGCCGTTGAGCATAACGCTGTATGAATATTTATCGTTCATTACTGCGATTACGGTTGACTTTTTGCCGTTATAATGGCTGACAGTAGCCCGAAAGTCCGTAAAATCGTTTGAGAACTCGCTGTTTTCGCAGAAAATATCAAAGCCGAAGCTGAATGTGCCGGGGTTATAGTAAGCGTTTGCCCAGATGTTGACGGGAGCGGAAAGTCCGCCGAAGTTGTGGAACCAGCCTCCCCTGCCCGTGGTTATGGACATCATCTCAAAGGTGTAATAAGAATACTCGACCTCTTTTTTCCATGCGTCAAGTGCGGTCTTTGCGATTTTATACGCAAAATCGCTCTCCCCGAGGTCAAGCATGGTTTTCCATACAAACCACTGGTGCGAGAACCAGACATTGCCGTTCCAATAGCCGTTTGTGGCATAATAACCCGCCTTCATATTGACAGCGGAAATACCGACCTTGCTCATCATTTCGTCCTCGCTTTCGATATGGGCAAGGATTTTCTTTGTCTGATTTTCGTTCGTAATGCCTGCGATAAGCGGATAAATGCCGTCCATCGTCTTGTTCATATTTTCTCCGCTTTCACTTCGAAGCTGTTCTTTCGGCTCTCCGTTTTCGTCATGAACGACATATGAGAAATATCCCGCTTCCTCATCCCACGCATAGGTCTGCAAGCCGTCAGAAACACGTTTTATGTCTGCCTCATACTCTTTGACATCTTCGTTCTTTCCGAGATGCGATGCGATAACAGACAAAATTTTTGCGCACCTGATAACCTGCGAGGAGGAAATGCACGGAGCGGTCAGAAGCTGAAGCTTTCTTCTGTATGTTTCAGCCTGCGGGGGCAAATCGTCCATACCCGAGCAGTTATAGAAATACTCAAAGGTGGTGGTCATACCGCTTTTGAACTTTGCGGTGGTTGAGCCGTCCGCCTTTCCGCAGAGGAAATCATAAAACAGCTTTACGCGGTCATAATAGCCGTAAAGCTTCGATTTATCGTTTGCCCTTGAGAGCATATCGTAATACTGATAAATATGCACGGGAACGGGCGAGCCGTGGAGCAAAAAGGCATAGTCCTTATTGTCCTTGTCGCTCAAATACAAATCAAGAATGTACTCCGCTATCTCCGGGTTGTATATATTCATTTCAAGACCGATAAAGCCCGAATCCCAAGTGTAGAAAGAGTCCCACCGCTTACCGGGCGTATGGTGCACAACATAATCGCCGTGATGATAGAGCGGATATACCGTGTTCTGGAACATTGCCGCACGCAAAAGCTCGTTTGAAAACTCGTATTTTTTGCCCGCTTCGTTGAGAGCTATTTTTTCGGTTGAATTTTTTGCGGCGAGATATATCTTTTCATATTCCTCGGGCGTTTTGTACTCGGTTTTGCTGCCTGAAATCACCGCATACTCGACATGGCTCGTGTGAGCGGGAATGTACAGCGTATGCACAAGCGTATTCTGATAGTAGCCCTCATCGGAATGCTTCCACGAAAACTCGCCCGAAAAGGTCTCCATCATATTGTCGAAACTCGGGTCGGGCTGAGAAATCCTCGGCGTGGGAACATCTTCAAGACAGCCTGTCGGTATTTCACGGAGCCTCGTCTCCTTATTAAATGTCCTCAAAGTGAAAGTATCGGGAATATCCCTGTATTTCATTTTTACCGTTTTTCCGTTTTCGTTTTCCTCAAAAGACACGGTCGGCATAAAATCGTTTTTCTCTGTTTTTGTGATAATTTTGCCGCAGTCCTCCGCCTCGGTTACGGCAAAGAAATCAAATTCGATGCCGCCTGTGCCCTCGGAAACAAGCTTTAAGAAGAATTTTCCCGAGTTTAAAGCACCTAGCGGAATTTGGGCAAGCTGCAAATTGTCGCAAACCTTGAAGCTGAAAGGCTTACCGTTAATTGTAAAGTCGGACGCCTTTACAGAGGTTGTACGGTATCTGACGGACAAAACAGCGTTTTTGTAATCGTTTTTTATGTCAAAATCATAGGTGATTGTATCGTTTTTCTCCTCGCCGAGCTTTGAGTATTTCGGAAGAATATAGCGGTTGTTATCCCTGTCTCCCAAGCCCTTGTGAAGATAAAATCTGTCGTCGAAAAACTCGCCCTTGTGCATGGCGTCCATGGTTTCCTTATCCCACGGACGGGGCGTATTGTATTCGTAGGCTTCATAGTCGAGCGCCTTTTTGAAATCGCATTTTTCGGGCAGAGTAAGGCACACCCTGTTTACGGTCGGAAACTGGACGGACGAGAAGAAATTGACAAGGCAGTTCTGCATCATCTCGGAATTGTTAAAAATTTCCGTGCGCACAAGCGTTGAATCGTCGCCGAGCCTTGTAAAGGAGACATCGGAATAAATAACATCCTTCCATTCAATGTCCTGTCTGTAAGAATAATAGGAATAGTCGCTCTTGCACTCCCACGGATGAACGCCGACGGGGATTGTAACATTGGGCACTTTGGCGTCCGTGTTTGAAACGCACGGGAGCACCACAAGGTCAAACCTTACGCCTTTTTCGCTTTTATGGTCAACTATCTTTGAAATTCCGAAATATTTTTTTGAATACGGACCCCACTTGGGCATAACATTTATCATATCTTTTTACCTCTCATCGCTTAATACGGCTTCCGCCGCCTTAATTCCGTCAACGCCCGCCGACACTATACCGCCTGCATATCCCGCACCCTCGCCGCAGGGGTACAGACCTCTTATCTTGGTCTGCATAAATTCGTCACGGACAATACGCACGGGGGCGGAACTCCTGGTTTCGGGTCCCGTCAGCAGAGCGTCGTCGCAGGCAAAGCCCGAAAGCATTTTATCCATTTTAACAAGTGCGTCGCACATTGTGTTTGTAACCTTTTGGGGAAGCAAATCCCGCAAATTTGTATATTTTACGCCCGTCGGGAAAGAGGGCTTTACATTTTTACAGCCTGTTGAGGCAACTCCGCCGAGGAAATCCTTTACAAGCTGAGCGGGAGCCGAATAATCTCCGCCGCCCATCAAGAAAGCCTTTTGCTCGATTTCACGCTGCATATACATACCCGCAAGAGGATGGTCGGAGTTGAAATCCTCGGGCGAAATACCGACAAGCACCGCACAGTTGGCGTTTTCCCTGTCTCTTGCGTATTCGCTCATACCGTTTGTGACGACCGTGTTTTCCTCACTTGAAGCGCACACGACCGTTCCGCCCGGGCACATACAGAAGGTATATGCTCCCCTGCCGCCCTGCGGATGGCACGCAAGCTTGTAGCTTGCCGCACCAAGCCTCGGATGGTTTGCGAATTTCCCGAACTGCGACTCGTTTATCATTTCCTGCTTGTGCTCAATTCTTGCACCTACGGAAAACGGCTTTTGAAGCATCGGTATGCCCTTGTTGTAGAGCATTTCAACGGTATCTCTCGCCGAATGTCCTATTGCGAGGATAACCGTATCGGTTTCATAGTCGTAGGTCTTTCCGCTCTTATCCGTGAGCGTAACGCCCTGAACGGAGCCGTTATATACAATTATATCCGTAAGCTTTGTTTCAAACCTGAACTCGCCGCCGAGCGAAATCACCTTTTCCCTCAAGGATTTTACGACGCCCTTTAGCTTATCCGTTCCGATATGCGGCAGTGCCGAAGTCATAATATCCTCGGGCGCACCGTTGCGGCAAAACTCGCAAAAGACCTCACGCACCCTGCTGTCCTTTATTCCCGTGGTAAGCTTGCCGTCGGAAAATGTACCTGCGCCGCCCTCGCCGAACTGAATGTTCGAATCGGGGTTCAGCACCCTGTTTTTCCAAAAGGAATATACGCTTTTTGTCCTCTCGTCCACCGTCTGACCACGCTCGACAACCAACGGTTTAAGCCCTGCCCGTGCAAGCATCAGCGAAGCGAACATTCCCGCAGGGCCGAAGCCCACGACAACGGGTCTCAACGGCGAAGTCCTTTTATTTTCGGGAAGCTTATAGGCATACTTTTCCACCCGCTGAACTCTCGGAGCGGAGTTTTTTGCAAGTAAAGCCTCCTCATCGCCGTCAACGGTTATGTCAACGGAAAAGATGAATTTTATATCGTTCTTTTTCCTTGAGTCGATGCTCTTTTTGAATATTTCAAGCGTTTTTATGTCGCCGGCTTTTATTTTCAAAAGCCTTGCGACTTCATTTTTCAAATCGTTCTGCTCATCCTCGTAGTCGAGCGGAAGCTTAATTTCATTTATTCTTAACAACTGTATTCTCCTTTAATATTGCGTCCGCACAAAGCCGACCCGAGCTCCACGCCCACTGAAGATTATGTCCTCCGCACAAGCCGTAAACATTTACCGCCTCACCCGTAACATATAAATTCTTTACCTTTTTACATTCAAGCGTTTGCAAATTTATTTCGCTTTTCGGCACTCCGCCCGAGGTTACCTGCGCATATTCAAAGCCTCGCACTCCCGTAGGCTTCAATTCAAGCCTTTTTATATTATCGGAAAACGCCCTTATTTTTCCTTCGGAAATGTCGCAAAGCCTTTGTGCGCTCCTGATATTCGCAAGCGCAAGCACATAATTCCCGAGCGCCTTGGGAAGTATTCCCGAAGCCCACTCCTGCGCGGATTTTTCGGGATATTGCTTTTTCTGCCCGAACAAAAAGCGCGTCAGCTCGGCTTTATCCGTATCGGGCAAAAGGTCAAGTGTAAGGCAAAGATTTTTTTCCGTGTTTTCCGCAACAATCCCCGAAAGTTGCATAATCGGAATACCCGACACGCCGTAATCGTTGAACTGAACCTCGCCCGTCTCCGCATATCTGCTCTGTCCGCCGATAAACAGCTCTGCCGTGCAGATATTACGCACGCCCTTTACCGATTTCGGGAAGCCGTCGATTATAACGCCCGTCAATGCGGGAACGGGACTTTTGACATCAACGCCGAGACTTTTAAGCAGTCTGAACGAGCCGCCGTCCGTACCCTGCGCTCTTGCGGCACTGCCGCCCGAGGCTATAACCAGTTTGTCCGCCCTGTATTTTCCGTTGAGCAAAAAGCCGCTGCCCGAGCGCCAAGCTTCGGTTATTTCAGTGTCCGTAAGCACTTTAACGCCTATCCTTTCGCACTCGCAAAGCAGGGCGTTTACAACAGCCGAAGCCTGACCGGAAACGGGATACACCCTGCCCTGAGCTTCCGTCCTTGTAAGCAGTCCTAAGGAATTAAAAAACTCAATATTGCTTTCGGGCGGAAATTTTGAAAAGGCATATTGCAAGACCTCGGTATCCCCGCGGAAATACTTTTCCGACGAGCCGATATTTGTAAGGTTGCATCTGCCGTTTCCCGTCACAAGGATTTTTTTGAGTATTCTCGGCATCCTTTCGTAGACGGTAACGCCGATATTTTTATTCTGTTTTTTTACGGCTGCGGCACAGGCAATGCCCGACGCTCCGCCGCCTATAACGGCAACTTCCATAGCGTGTCCTTTTATCAAAACATAATTTTACATTTTATTGTATCATACTTATACTGCCGAGTGCAAATAATTGTTGAAGATTTTCAGTCAACGGCACTTGGCACACACATATTTTCCGAGTAAAATAAAGTCAGACTTTATTTTACTCAGAAACAGCAGGCTGGAAGCCGCATAATATAAAAGGTATTATAAGCCTTATTTATTGACAAACACCGCTTGTTAATATAAAATTATTAAACAATAACAATACAGAGGAAACGCTATGGAATTTGACGCATTTGACGCAGGAATTGAATTGGGCGGACTTCGTAACCGTGAGGAAATACGCCTGCTTATCTGTTATCTGCTTAAAACAATAGACAAGCCGCTTGAAAAGAGCCAGCTGAACGACGCCGTGCTCGAAAACGGACTTGCAAATTACTTTGAAATAAATCAGGCACTGACCGAGCTGCTCGCAAATGCAAGCATTGACACGGTTATCGAAAACGATGAGGAATGTTATGTAATCCTCCCCCGAGGCAGGGAAATTGCCGAGAGTCTTGAAACAACTCTCCCGAAAACTGTCAGGGAGCGTGCGGTAAACTCCGCAATAAAGCTTATGACCTTTAAGAGAGTCGAAAAGGAAAACAAGGTTGAAATAATAAGGCTCGACGACGGCGGCTACAATGTCGTGTTCTCGCTCATGAGCGGAAAAGACGAGCTTATGCGGCTGACGCTCTTTGCGGGCGACAGCTTGCAGGCGCAGACAATAAAAGAAAATTATCTCAAGGACCCTGTGAAGCTTTATTCAAGCATTATAACGGCTCTTACGGTTTAAGCGGCAAAGGCTTTTTAATTGTCATTTTGCCTGTTTACCGATTTAATATTCGGACTTGCAAATTTCACACCTTTTTCTCATATGCTTATGAGAAAGGGTGTGATTTTTTGTTAGCTGCATTATTCCAATCCATTTTCGCAAATATGTTCTATCTTATGCTTCACATTCAGAACCGAGGTTCGTTTCCGAAGCCGTTGAGCGCAAAGCAGGAGCGTGAGGCACTCGAACGCTTTCAGAACGGAGATATGCTCGCACGCGATGAGCTCGTGGAGCACAATTTAAGGCTTGTGGTGCATATCATCAAAAAGTATTATTCAAACTATTCCGACCAGGACGATTTGATTTCAGTCGGAACAATAGGACTTATCAAGGCGGTAAACAGCTTTAAGCCCGACAAGGGAACAAGGCTTGCGACCTATGCCGCACGGTGTGTGGAAAACGAAATTCTTATGTATTTCAGAAATCAGAAAAAGTCTTCGCAGGACATTTCAATGAGCGAGCCTATCGATACCGACCCCGAGGGAAATCCGCTGACACTTTCCGAAACGATATATACCGACGACACCGTTTGCGACGACATCTATCAAAAAATGAAGATAGAAAAGCTACGCAGGTATATCTCCGAAATGCCGCAGGGAAGAGAAAAGGAAATACTTATAAAACACTACGGGCTCGGCGGCTGTTTTCCGCAAACGCAAAGGGAGATAGCCTCACAGCTTCATATCTCCCGTTCTTATGTTTCGAGAATTGAGAAAAAAATCATAGAGGACATAAGAAATTATTTTGACGAAGACGAAGAGCTGTGATAAAATAAAATATTATAGGTATCACGGAGAAAATAATGATAGATGAAGTATTGAAAAACAAGTCTGCGTGGGATTATCTGAAAGAAACCGATTTGCCGATAATCCTTTACGGTACGGGCAACGGAGCGGACAGGGTTATTGACGAATACGAGCGTCTCGGCATCCGTTTGTCGGGCGTTATGGCGTCGGACGGCTTTGTCAGAGACAGGTATTTCCGCGGCTTCAAGGTCAAGGGTATTTCGGACTTTGAAAACGAGCTTTCGGACTTCATTATAACCGTCGGCTTTGCTTCGCAGAGGGAAGATGTTTTGCAGAACATAATAAACCTCTCAAAGCGACACAAGCTGCTTGTCCCCTGCGTTCCGGCTTTCGGAAAAACCTTCCTCAACAGGGAGTTTATCGTTTCGCACACAGCCGAGCTTGAAAAGGTATATTCGCTTCTTGCGGACGAAAAATCAAAGCTTGTTTTCTCGGATTTTCTCAATTTCAGCCTTACGGGCGAGCTCTCGTACCTGTTTGCGAACGAAACAGACAAAGACGAGGCGTTTTACAACATTCTCAAATTGGGCGAAAAAGAAAATTACCTTGACCTCGGTGCGTACAAGGGCGACACCGTTGACGAATTTCTGCACTACACAGGCGGAAAATATTCGTCCGTCAAGGCGGTTGAGCCCGACAAAAAGAGCTTCCGCAAGCTTACGGAATACCTCGGCGGCAGGGAAAATTTTTACTTTGTGAACTGCGGAATACTCGATGAAAACAAAACCGTTTATTTCAACGGAAAAAGCGGTCGGCGCAATGCGCTCTCAACTGCGGGAACCGAGACCGAGGTGCGGACCGTCGACACGCTCTGTGAGGATTTTCCCGTAACCTATCTTAAAGCCGACATTGAGGGCTGTGAAAACGAGATGCTCCGCCGCTGTAAAAGGACCTTTGTAAACCTGAAGCCGAAGCTCAACATAGCCGCATATCACAAAAGCGAGGACATCTACTCGATACCGTTAAAAATACTTGAGCTTAACCCCGATTACAGGATATATCTGCGGCATCACAGGTATATCCCCTGTTGGGATTTGAATTATTATTGCGTATGAGGTGAAAATATGTCAGAAAAAATCATTGAGACCCCTTGCGGAAAAATCAAAGGACTTGAATTCCCGAAGCATCTGGAATTCAGAGGAATTAAGTATGCCGACGCCCGCCGTTGGGAATATCCCACGGAGGCAACAGACTTAGGAGAAGAATACGACGCAACAAAATTCGGTGCGTGCTCCTATCAGCGCAGAGGCTTTGAGGATGACGAAAACTGCAATGCGTTTTATCACAAGGAATTTCGTAAGGGAATGTCCTTTGAATACAGCGAGGACTGTCTTTTTCTCAACATATGGGCTCCGAAGGACGCCGACAACTGCCCTGTGATTTTCTATATTCACGGCGGTTCTTTCACGGGCGGAAGCTCAAACGAGGGTCATATAAGCGGTAAGAGCTTTGCGGAAAACGGCGTTATCTTTGTTGCGATTAACTACCGCCTCGGACCGTACGGCTTCTGCTCGCACCCCGACCTCACGACGGCTGACGGCGTTTGCGGAAACTTCGGACTTTTTGACCAGCTTGCCGCCCTCAAATGGGTAAAGCATAATATCGGCTCGTTCGGCGGCGACGAAAACAACATTACCCTTTTGGGTCAGAGTGCAGGCGCAATGAGCGTTGACATACTCATCTCCGCTAAGGAAAGCCGTGATTTGATTGCAGGCGCGGTAATGATGAGCGGACCCGCTCTTCAAAGAGCTGTGGCACGCCCCGTAAAGCCCGAAAGCACAAGGAAGTTTTGGGACGCAATTATAGAGAATGCAGGCGTGAAATCAATGGAAGATCTTAAAAGCGTTGACGAAAGAACGCTCTTTTACGCCTGGAGTGACGCCTGCAAGACGGACAAGCTATCAATGCTTCATACAATGCCCGTAATCGACGGCAGGCTTGTAACGAAGGAAGACTTCAATATGGACACTATACCCGACCTTCCTATGATTTTGGGAGAAACCGTTACGGATATGATTCCTATTGTTCTTCAGGGTCTTACCAAAAAATACGCAAAGAAATGTAAAAATCATAAGAATCCGTGCTACATATATAATTTTGACCGTGAATTGCCCGGTGACAGCTCTGGTGCGTGGCATTCCTGCGACCTTTTATACTGCTTCGGAACGCTCCAAAATAACTGGCGCCCGTTTGAAGAGGTCGATTATGAGATATCAAAACAGATGCAGGACTTTATGTGCGCCTTTGCGCGGACAAAGAATCCCAACTGCAAGAGTATTCCCGTATGGAAGCCCGATTACAGAAATCCTCTGCACCTGTGCGAGCACACATATATAGGAAAATGGGACACAAAAAAGCATTTTTCAAACACCTTCGGCAATAAAGGAGCGGAATTTTAATGAAATTCAACCACAAATTTTCACTTGTAAATGCGTCGGACAGGCAGACGGTATATTCCGACGGCAAAAAGACAGCGCAGATAGACTTTATCTCGGACTCCTGCGTGCGTGTTGCGATTTTTGACGGCAAGTCGGCAATGCTTCCGACCTTTAATGTCTGCCCCGATAACGAAATGCCGCTCACGGGCAGAGACAGGCTGTCGCTCAAGGGCTTTTCGGGAAGTGTCCCGAGCAAGGAAAATGCGGACGGCAGGGACATTTTCTCACTCAAATGCGGAATTGATATGACGGTGGACGCCGACAATTTTCTTTTGAAATTCACAAAGGACGGCAAAAGCCTGCTCTCGGACAGGGCTCCGCTTGCCTATAACCTTGAAAACGAGTTCGGTGAGGGTAATTTTCACTATGTTCTCAGAGAAAACGGGGAAAAAATATTCGGTCTCGGAGACAAGGGCGGCGACTTAGACAAATCGGGCAGGTCGTTCAGAATCGAAACCTCAGACTGTATGGGCTTTGACGCAGAAACCAGCGACCCGCTCTATAAGCACTATCCGTTTTATATCTGCGAAAACTCAGTGGGCTGCTACGGTATATTCTACGACACGAGCGACACCTCGTATTTTGACTTCGGCAAGGAGATAAACAACTACTACGAACCGTTCAAATTTTTCAAAACCGAGGACGACGCACTTGTTTATTATGTATTCTTCGGCACAAAGGCTGAAATCGTAAAGCAGTTTATCACGCTCTGCGGCAAGACGGCTTTCCCGCCCAAGTGGAGCTTTGACTACTGTGCGAGCACCATGGCTTACACCGACGCTCCCGACTCTGAAAATCAGATGAACGGATTTATCGACAAGGTAAAAAACATAGGATTATCCTGTAAAGGCTTTTACCTTTCCTCCGGTTACACATCAATCGGAAACCAGCGCTGTGTGTTCAACTGGAATTATGACAAATTCCCCGACCCTGCAAGGTTTATCAAGCATTTTTCCGACAACGGAATTGAGCTTATCCCGAACATAAAGCCTGCGTTTCTGTCAACTCATCCGATGTATGAGATGATAAAAGAGAACGGTTGGTTCGTAAAGAACCCCGACAGCACTCCGTTTGTCACTCAATTCTGGGACGGGCTCGGAAGCTACCTTGATTTTACCAATCCCGAGGCGTTTAACTTCTGGCACGACCAAGTAAAGGAAAAGCTCCTTGACAACGGGATAACCGCCACCTGGAACGACAATAACGAATTTGACATAAAGGACCCCGACGCACTTTGTCACGGCTTCGGAAGCGGCGAAATAAAGGCGTCGAGAATACGCAGTATGTTCACATACCTTATGAATATATCGTCCTACACCGCTCAGACCGAAAAGCGACCCGAGCTTCGTCCGTTCCTCTCCTCACGCTCCTGCTCGCCCGCCGTTCACAGAATAGCGCAGACCTGGTCGGGAGACAATCACACCTCGTGGCACGATTTGAAATACTGCCACTTTATCGGTCTTACAATGGCGATGTCGGGCATTTATTTCTACGGGCACGATTTGGGCGGCTTTACGGGTGCTATGCCGTCAAGAGAACTGCTGCTTCGTTGGATTCAGCACGGAGTGTTCGAGCCGAGATTTACCATTCACTCGTGGAACAGCGACGGCTCTGCGACAATGCCGTGGAGCTATCCCGATATAATAGACAGCGTTAAAAAGATTTTCGCACAGCGCAAGCGCCTCACACCCTATATGTACAACTGCGCTTATGAGGCTGTCGAAAACAACGAACCTATAAACGCCCCGCTCAATTTCTACTATGACGATAAGGCTATTGACTTAAAGGGCAATTCGCTTATGTTCGGACGGGATATTCTTGTATCCTTTGTACTTGATGAAAACAAAACCGAAACAGAGGCTTATCTCCCCGAAAAGGACGACTGGTATATGGGAAATTGCCTGTATAAGGGCGGCGAAAAGCTGACGGTTAAGATACCCGCTGACAGCGAGGTTCCTTTCTTTGTGCGTGCGGGAAGCGTTATCGCAACCGACGAAGCGCCTTACGGCTTTGAAAGCAAAGAAAAAACCGTGTTCACCGTATATCCGCTTACAGACGGCACATTTGAAAGCAAATTCTTTACCGACGACGGAAAGACATACAAGTATCTTGACGGCGACTGTGTTAAGCTGACTTTTACCGTGTGCTGTGAAAAGGACAAGGTATTTGTATCTTACAGAAACGACGGAAATATGAGCTTTGTTCCCGAAATAAGACTTTGCTCCGCCGACCGTCGTGAACTTGTGATTGATTAAATTATTGCTTTTGTGTATAATAAACATACAGATACTTCACGAAAGGAGCACCGTTATGCCGACAAGAGCGGAAATTGAAAGCTCAATAAAGCAGTTACTTGCAAAATACAATGCCGAATACGCACTCCTTTTCGGCTCATACGCCCGTGGAGAGGAAACTCCCGACTCCGATGTTGACCTGATTGTTTTCGGCGGAGACAAATTCAAAAAAACCGATATTTTTGCTTTCGCAGAGGATTTGCGAAGCATAACCGGCAAGGATGTTGACGCCTTTGAGATATGCGAAGTCGATAAGTCCTCACTTCTTTACGACAATGTTATGAGGGAGGGCATCAAAATAGCATGAAGAAGTCTGATACGGAACGGATTAAAAAGATTATTTCCACTTGGCAGGCTCTTAAATCCCAGATTTCACAGCACGGGATAACCCGTGAGCAGTTATTGAACGACGAATTTTCTCAATGGGCGGTTACACTCCGTTATACAATATCGGAGAACAGGTATATAAAATCAGTGATGAAACCAAGCAGGAAAATCCCGAAATAATATGGTCGGTGGTGTCCAGACTGCGCCACAGACTTGTTCACGATTACGAGGGGATAAATTGGTCGATTATCGTCGAAGTAATATTTGACGAAATGGACGATTTCGTTCACTCTGTGGAAAAGCTGATATAATTATTCTCAACATTCAAGAGGCAGGAATTCCTGCCTCTTTTTTTGGTTGATATTCGGCAAAGAAGGCGAAAAATTGCACAAAAACAGCACCGCAAAATTAAGCATTGTTACAATTTTAACAAAGAACTGTTGAAGTGCAAAATTTACGGTGCTATAATGCAGTTAAGGTACATACCTTTTACGGTATTGCAGCTTATTATTTTGCGGAGGGATTAGCGTGAAAAATCACGCTAATTAAATTATATTACCCTTGCGAAAAATCACGCTAATCATAATTATATTGCCCTCAAAATTTGCCTTTGGCATAATTTTGAGATGGCAGAAATCACCATCACGCCTGTTCAGGCAACGCAGGTCAATCGGTGATTTTTAATAAACTATTTGTTGCCTGAAAGGCTATGGTGATTTTTATGGAAAAACGACTTGAACCACTGTTTACCCCATGGAAAATCGGTAACTGTGAAATCAAGAACAGGATTGTGCTCACAAGTATGGGCGGCACCGACCTTTTCGGCTGGATGGAAAACAACCATTTCGATAAGGACGGCGCTCGCTTCATTATGGAAGTGGCAAAGAACAATGCAGGTCTTGTAATGCCCGGATGTCAGCCGGTATATAACCCGATGTTCGGTCAATGGCTCTACAAGAACGAAAAAATGTACGATGACCTGAAAAAATGGATGCCCGAATTTCATAAAACGGGTGCAAAGCTCTTTGTTCAGCTCACGGCAGGCTTCGGCAGGTCTTTTACCGTCAGTGAAATGATGGAAAAGCTCTATACGAACAAGGTTTTGCGGGTTCTCAGCAAGCCGTTTATGGACCTTGACAAAATAACCGCTTCCGCAAGCCCGTCTCCCAACCGCTGGTCGGATAAAATTCCGTCGAGAGAGATGACAAAGGCTGAAATCAAGGAATTTGTGGACGCATTTGCGAAATGCTCCAAAATGCTCAAGGACGCAGGCGTTGACGGCGTAGAAATCCACGCAGTTCACGAGGGCTACCTTCTTGACCAGTTTACTCTCAAATATGTAAACAAGCGCACCGACGAATACGGCGGCAGCTTTGAAAACCGTTATCGCTTCCCCGTTGAAATAGTCAAGGCTATCAAGGAGGTTTGCGGCGACGACTTCCCCGTTTCACTGCGTTACAGCGTAATTTCAAAGACAAAGGGCTTCCGTCAGGGTGCTCTCCCGGGCGAGGACTATACCGAGGTCGGCAGAGATATGGAGGAGTCCGAAAAGGCTGCCAAATATCTTCAGGACGCAGGCTATGACTGCCTCAACTGCGACAACGGTACATACGACGCCTGGTATTGGGCGCATCCTCCCGTATATATGCCCGAAAACTGTAACCTTGCGGATGTTGAGCACATAAAGAAATTTGTTGACATTCCCGTTATCTGTGCGGGCAGACTTGACCCGAGGGTTGCCGCAGACTCAATAGCAGACGGCAAGCTTGACGGCGCGGGCTTTGCACGCCCGTTCCTTGCGGACACGCAATGGGTAACAAAGCTTATAAACGGCAAGGAAGAGGACATCCGTCCGTGTATTCTCTGCCACAACGGCTGCTTTAATATGTGCCACTACAAGGGCGTTCCGAACGACCAGGAGCTTTCGGACAGCTTACACCTTGCCCGCTGTGCGGTAAATGCCGAGACAATGCAGTGGGATAAGCATTACATCAAAAAGACAAGCTCGCCCAAGACTGTACATATAATCGGCGGCGGCATCGGCGGTATGGAAGCCGCAAGAGTGTTAAAGCTTCGCGGACACAACCCGATTATCCACGAAAAGAGCGACAGGCTCGGCGGTGTGTTCATTCAGGCAAGCGCAGAGTCCTACAAGGGCAAGCTGCGTGATTTGCTCGAATGGTATCGCCGTCAGATGAAAGAGCTCGGTATTGACATAAGGCTCAACGACGAGGTTCACAACGCAAGAGAGTTCGGCGACTCGCCCGTAATTGTTGCGACAGGCGCCGTTCCCCGCCTGTTAAAGCGTGTACCCGGCTATGAAAAAATGATTGAGGCGTGCGATTATCTTTCGGGCGCAGAGGTCGGAAAGACCGTTGCGGTTATCGGCGGCGGACTCACGGGCTGTGAGATAGCCTATGAGCTTGCATTGCAGGGCAAGGACCCGATTATCGTCGAAATGAAAGACGACCTTGTAAGCCAGAAAGGCGTTTGCCTTGCCAACTCCTCATATCTGCGAGAATGGTTCGCACTTAATAAGGTGCCGACATATCTTGAAACCGTTCTCAAAGAGGTTCGCGACGGCGAAATCGTATGCACACAAAAGGACGGCAAGGAAATCACGGTAAAATGCGACAGCGTAATCTCATGCGCAGGCTATATCCCCGCCCCTGTTGCGGGAAGCGAGAAAAACGAGCTTGTGGGCGACTGCCTCAATGTCGGAAATCTTCGCTCGGTTGTATGGCGCGCATATGAAGCGGCAATGAAAATTTAACAAAGGGGGATATTTATATGGAACACAAAATGAAGCTGACTTCCGAGCAGGAAGCTATTCTCAACGGCTCAAAGGGCGACACCATGGCTAAGGTTATGGAAACGCTTGTGCGCTACGGCGAGCTTTTCGGCGCAGATGAGATGGTGCCCGTTACAAGCAAGTACAACCATCTTGTTACCTCATTCGGTCTTAAAGCGCTTACACCCGTATACGACCTTATGGAAAAACTTATTTCGGCGGGTGCGGTATCGTCTCAGAAATTCTCTGCCGACCCCCGTCCGCTCGACAAAAATGTACCGTCAAGCCTTTTGCAGGACTTCGTTTTCAACAAGTTTATGTACACAAGACAGGACTACTATGAAAACCAGTTAAAGAAGCTCGGTCTTATGGACTCTGACGCATTCACCTGCACCTGCTATATGGACGAAGTCGGCAACACACCGAATTACGGCGAGATACTGTCGTGGTCGGAGTCCTCGGCGGTCGTTTACGCAAACTCCGTACTCGGAGCACGCTGCAACAGGAACTCGGGAATTATCGACCTTATGGGTTCGGTCGTAGGCTATGTCCCCTCTTTCGGACTTCTTAAAGACGAGGGCAGAAAAGCCGATTGGATAATTGAAATAAAGACGACAAAGAAGCCCGAGGCACAGCTCCTCGGCTCCGCAATCGGTATGAAGGTTATGGAGGATGTCCCGTATATCAAGGGTCTTGACAAATTCCTCGGTGGGAAGCTTGACGACGCCGCAAAAACCTACTTAAAGGACTTCGGTGCGGCTACGGCGTCAAACGGTGCGGTAGGTCTTTACCATGTAGAGAACATCACGCCCGAGGCGGTTAAGCTCTCCGACAGCCTTATAAAAGAAAACGCAAAGGTCTATGTTATTGACGACGCAGAGCTCAAAAGGGTTTATGACAGCTATCCGATTATATGGAAAAACAAGAATGCAAAGCCCAAGCTCTGCTTTATGGGCTGTCCGCATATGAGCCTTGAACAGCTTACCTCATGGACGGAAAAGGTCGAAGCCGCTCTCAAATCGGTAGGCAACCAAAAGGTTGTTATCCCCACGGTGTTCACGGCGGCGCCTGCGGTTCTCAAAAAGTTCAATTCGACGCCTTATGCGGAAAGGCTCAAACGCACGGGCGTTATCACAAGCTATATTTGTCCGCTTATGTATATGAACAATCCGTTGAGCACAAAGATGCCCGTTATAACCTCGAGCAACAAGCTGCGTACATATACGAGCGCACGCTACTATACGGACGATGAAATTCTTACGGAAATCACGGGAGGAGGAAAAGCATAATGAAAACTTTCAAAGGCAGAGTGGTGTCGCCGGGAAATGTTACGGCAGACGCACTTGTATCTCACGGCGGACTCAATACGCTCGCTTCTTTCCAGAAAGCCTTGCAGTTCGGCGATAAAAAAGCCACCTGCGGCGACCAGAACAACAAGGACCTCTACGGCAAGGAAATGCTCGGCAAGGCACTGTGTCTTCCGAGGACAATCGGCTCGACTACGGGCGGACTTGTGCTTTACTGCGCTTGCTCCATGGGTCGTCAACCCGCTTGTATGCTTTTTTCAGAGCCCATAGACTCGCTTGCGGCGGCGGGAGCAATTCTCTCGGATGTATGGCTTGACGGCACGCCTATGCCCGTTATAGACAGCCTCGGAGAAGAATTTCTCGATTTCGTCAAGGACGGAATGAAAATAACCGTAAAAGACGACGGCACGGTCGAAGTGTCATAAAATCCATATATAAAGCAAAGGACTTTCAAGGTGGAAATTTTCGCCTCGAAAGTCCTTTTTTTACATTGTAAAGCCGTCAAATATTTTTATATATTCGTTTCTGAAGTATTTGATATGCTTATCTTCGTTTCTGCAATACAATCCGTATTCAATATTTTTTGTGCCGCTTATGGGAATACAGATAAGTTCGGCGTTTTCGGTAACCAAAAATCCGGGAAGCACCGCAATTCCGTATCCGCACTTTGCGAGCAAAAGGCTTTCCCTTTCGTTTTCAGCGACAATATCCGTATGGTCCTGTGCGTGGAGAGCCAAAAACTCCTGTAATTTATTTCCCTTTATAAACGGAAGGTTTTTAGGAGGGAGTGTTATCAGGCTTTCCTCGGTTAATTGACGCAACGATAATTGCCTTTCTTTTGCGAGCGGATGCGTCGGAAGCATCAGCGCGTAGCTTTCATACTCAAAAAGCTTTTTATAGGTTCCCTGATTTGATAAATCTCGGGTTGCTATTGCTATTTCAAGCTGTTGGTTCTCGTAAAGATTTTTCAAATCGTAGAAATCCTTCGCAATAATTTTCGGACGAACATAGGGAAAAAGATTTTTTATTTCTTTTAATATCGGCTCAATTTTTTCAAATTCATTTTCACTCATACAACCGATGCGGAAGATAACGGTCTCCGACTGCGTATTGCTCTGAAAACGGGACTTCGCGTCCTCCATTTTCATATAAATGTCTTTGGCGTCATAGTAAAACTTTTCGCCCTGCTCGGTCAGCTTAACTATGCGTGAATTCCTGTAAAAAAGACGAACGCCTATTTCCTCCTCCAAATTCTTAATATGATGCGTAACCGTCGGCACGGACAGGAATAACGCTTCCGCAGCCTTTGTAAAATTAAGCCTTTCCGCCGTATAGATAAAACATTCAAGCTGTTGCGAGGTCATAACCGCATCCTCCCCGTATGCTTTTTGTTTTATTATAGTAAATTTTCGTATTTTTATCAAGCATTAGCTTTTATCTAACGCCGTTTATTTATATGTAATTCAACATTGCGGCATTATCTGCTATAATCCTTTATGAATAATACAAGGAAGTGAATTATATGAAAGAGCAGAAAATGGAGACAATGCCGATAAACAAGCTGTTACTTAATATGGCGGCACCGATGATTCTTTCAATGATTATAGGAGCTCTTTACAATATTGTAGACAGTATTTTTGTGAGCAATTTCAGCGAGGACGCACTCACGGCAGTCTCACTTGCATTCCCGATTCAGAATATTATAGTATCGCTCGGTACGGGCGTCGGTGTGGGCGTCAACGCCCTGCTTTCAAGAATGTTGGGAGAAAAGAAGCAGGAGGAGGTCAACAAAACAGCCGTAAACGGACTGATTTTAAGCGTGATTGTATATTTGTTTTTGCTTGTATTCGGCATTTTCGGTATAAGGTGGTTTTATAAAATACAAACCGACAACGCAGAAATATGCGATATGGGATATGATTACCTGTCTGTTATCTGCATATTTTCATTCGGTCAGATAATTCAACTTGTGCTTGAAAAGCTGTTGCAGTCAACGGGACGAACCTCGTTTACTATGATAACCCAGATAGTCGGCGCGGTAATAAACATTATACTCGACCCCATCCTCATTTTCGGATATTTGGGCTTCCCGTCAATGGGCACAAAGGGTGCGGCTGTCGCAACGGTAATCGGTCAAATAGCGGCTATGCTTCTCGGAGTAGTCTTCAACCTGAAATTCAATAAAGATATACAATTTTCATTCAGACACATAAGACTTGAAAAATTCTATGTAAAAAATATCTGCCGTGTGGGAATTCCCGCAGGCATCACTTTGCTTATAAGCAGCATAATGTCGTTCGGCATCAACAAAATACTGCTCGAATTTTCCACAACCGCCACGGCTGTATTCGGCGCTTATTTCAAGCTGTACACCTTTGTATCGATGGCGGCATTCGGCTTGAACACGGCTTTGTTGTCCATTGTCGCATATAACCTCGGATGCAGGCAATATAAAAGAATAAACGATTGCATCAAATTAAGCGGCTTGTACTCCGCTTTAATCGGAATAATAGGTTTGGTTCTTTTACAGGCGTTCCCGAAAAGGATTATGCAGGCGTTTAACGCTTCAAGCACCATGAGCTCTATGGGAATAACTGCATTGAGAATAACAAGTCTTAGCTTCGTTTTTGCCTGCGTTTCCATTATGGTTTGCTATGCTCTGCAGGGACTTTCTGTCGGTACGCCGAGTATGATTGTTTCCGCAGCGAGACAGGTTGTTATTCTTTTACCGATAGCATATTTTTTAGGAAAGGCAATGGGTGTTACGGGCGTTTGGTGGGCATTTCCCATCACAGAGCTTATTGTTATGATAATGGCTGTTATAATTCTCAAACGCACAATCATCAAGCTCACGCCGTCAAAGCAGGAATTATAAATTAGTTAAAGCTGTTTGTCAAAACGACAAAAAACTGTCCGGATAAAAGCCTGTCCGGACAGTTATTATTTTATTCGGTTTTACTCATTGGCATTTTCATCCTCAAACCACATTGAGAACTTACAGCCGCAATAGTTTTGCCTGTAAAGCCCGAACTGCCTTGACAGCTCGGTGGAGCGCTTATATCCCTCTTTTTTCTTGAAATCGGACGGAAGATACCGCACGCCGTACTCCTCGGCAAGCTTCATACCGATGCCGTTTATCAGATAAGCGTTCTTATGAGGGCTTACGGTAAGCGTGGTACAAAAATAATCCGCCCCGATTTCCTTTGCCTTCCTCGCCGTCTCACGAAGTCTTATTATAAAGCACCAGGCGCATCTTGCTCCGCCCTCTTTTTCGTTTTCAAGCCCTTTTACAAAGTCGAAGAACTCGGCTTGGTCATACTTTGCCGCAATACGCTCTATTCCGCTGCCGAAATCGCCGGAAAGCAGCTTATCAAACTGCTCAAGGCGTTTCTTATACTCCGCTTCCGGATAGATATTCGGGTTGTAGAAATATATCTTTACTCTGAAATGCTCCCTGAGCCGCTCGATTACGGCGCTTGAGCACGGGGCGCAGCAGCACTGAAGCAGGAGCACAGGTTTTTCGCCTGTGCTCCCGATTTTTTCAAACTCATTTTCCATTAAAAGCTGAAAATTTGGTTTCATCTCAAGCCGTTTCTTTCTGCATTTCCTTGTCGAACTGCGCTTCAATATTGTTTTTTCCCTTATGATGATAGGGGTAGAGCTTCAAAATGATGATTCCTATAAGTGCGCCGCAGGTGTTGAGTACCGTATCCGACATAGTATCCATCAAGGGCCAGCGCTCCGCATAAATCGGGGAAATCAACGGTTGCTTAACAGAGCCGTCAAGCAGTGAAAGCGCATAATTCCAATGCTGTGCGTCGCCTGTTGCCTGTACTACCGGTAAGCCCTGAGCAGCCGCACTCACGCACGAAATCTGGTCAAAGGTAAATTCAAACAGCTCCCAGCCCACGCTTGCGAGGAATGAAAAGCCCAATGAGCAAAGCAGCACGATTGAAATCGGAACCTTTGCCTTGTCTTTAAGCTGCATTGCGGTTATTATTTCATAACCGAAAATAACGCATATACCGCCGCCGACAAAATGCATGGCAACATCAAGCACATTGGAAGCATAGTACATATTCAGGAATTTTCCGCAGAACGAGCCTAAAAATATACCGACAATAAGCACGCTCTGTATTTTCGGGTCAATGTATCTCAGGGAATTCTTTTCCGGAAGCAACATAAATATTTCCCAAACAAAGGTGCAAAGTATGTTGGCGCCGACCTGAAGCGGATCGGTAATATCAAACGGTTTATTTGTAAACGGGCTTATTGAGCCTTTTATAAATCCTACCAAGCCATACACGAATGCAAAAAGCAGCAAAGCTCTGAACACCCACCAGATAATGAGCGTATGCTTTTTCGGTATTGTTACCAAACGGTTAAAATATTCTTTCATAAGTCCTCCGCGTGCAATATTCAGCATAATTAAAGTTACGGCGCAAAAGCACACCGTTATGCACATAATATCACGCAGAGAGGAAAAAGTAAATATATTTTAGACAAAAAGAACGGAATGTGTCGACAATTCCACGAGACATTCCGTTCTGATTTTTAATTTGCTCTGATGCAGCTCATAGGCTCAACCGTAATTGAGTTTACGGTTACGGCTTCGGAGTTGTAATTGAAGTAAATTACGATGCTGTTGTTATACTCCGTGCAATATACTCCGCTTTGGATTTCATAATGGCTTGTAATCCTCGCCGAGCGAAGATTGCCTATCGTGTTATCCGAAAGTGTGTAATTGTCGGTAGCCTGAGTAATCTGCGACTCGTAATAATATTTTCCGTCAAATTCCTCGTTGTCTGTCTTGGTGCAGGTCCATTCGTATGACGGCATTGCACCGTATTCAATGGATTTGAGAAGCGCCTTTTTGGAGTCATCGGAAAGGTTAATCGGCTCGTTTGAATAATCGACCAAGCCGTGAAGCACTATCTGCGCAAACGGAATTGACTTATAAACGGCGCCGTCCTCGGGATAAGCCGTGGTTGTCGGGAGATTTACAACAGCATTTGCTTTTGACAGCATACAGAAATTACCGTTTTCAATCATTGTTTTATGGTTGTTGCCGAGAACCGAAAGCTGTGATGTGATTATATTCACCGCATTGCTCCTTGTGTGCTTTTCGCCTGAATAATCGGAATAAAGCACGCTTCCGACATCGTTTATGCAGTAACCGTCAACCTGATAACTCTTGTTGTTCTTGATAAAAGAAAGCACTCCGTCCTCAAGCTCGGAAAGGTTGAGCGCATAGCTTGTCCTTGTTTCCTTACCTGCCACGGACGAATAAATATTGTCATAGCTTGTCTTGAGCTTTTCTCCCGTAATGTCGTTTGCCGCAGACGAAGAAGAACCGCTCTTATTATATGATACGAGGCTCAGATCGGTAAACATTGTAAACTTCTGGGTGGAAATATACTGCGAAAGCGCCGTGAACGCCTTTTTATTGCCAAGCGCCTTTATCGGAGCAGCAGAGGAAATTTCGTCCTGATTGTCCGCACCGTCGAGCATACCCTTGTATCTTAGCGTAACATCGTTTACACCCTTTGCCTTTAACTGACCGAGCAGGTCAAGCGTTTGTTCATAATCGGAAAGTACCAAATAGGAATGAGCCGAATTTTTTGCAACCGCTCCCTGTACCGTCAGCATAAACGGAATATGGTCGGTGCTGTCAACCGTTTTTGACGGAAGAACCGACTCCCTTATGAGAATCTCACGGCAGGCGGAAGCAAGTCCCGAATAGACTGCGTTTTTACCGGACAAAAATCTGTAACAGATGTTTATTTCGCCCGTGTAGGTCTCGCCCACATATCTCGAGGTCTTTTTACCCGAGGAATTTGAAATATACGAAACATCGGTAATCCTGAAGCTTGCACCGACGCGGTTATATGTGCCGCCCTCGTTGTATATTTTTCTGTGCGAGGTAACCTCCGCCACGCTGTCTCCGCTTAAAATTATACCGAGAAAAGCGTTCTGTGAGGATTTCATTCCGAAAACGGGCATAATTGCGTCCGCCGAAATTTCACCGTCAGACGATGTCTGCTTCAACGCTGCGTCATTGCCGTAAACCGAAAATGTTCTCGACTCATAGCTGTCCGCGGCTCCGCTTCCCGTCATAATCAACGCACCGCTTGCGTCCGGAACAAAGATATAGTCGTCGCTCTCGGCAACGGTTGTTGCGCCGAAATAATCGAGAAGTCCGAGCTCCTCAATGACATAGCCGTCACTTACGGTTATGTCGCCGCTGTTTATCTTGGCGTAAAACGCGCCGTCGGAAAGAGAATAGGTAACGGCAACAGAGGCATAAAGCTCTCCCGCGGTGATTTCATCATACGATTTAAGAGCGTTTTCCGCAGTAAGCGCCATATTGTAGGTAACCTGTATTCCGTTGTTCACGGGCTTGAAGGACGCCGCCGAAAATGCAACAGAGTTGTCCTGTGAATTCAGCCTGTATTTTCCGCCCTCGGAGGAAATCGTCATATCAAGCACGGTCGCGGGCGTGGTTTCATCGCCGTCGGAAGCCGAGGGAAGAGAATACCAGGTTTTGTTTGTGCTTGTGTCCTTGATTGCAATGCTGTAAGTCGAGCTGTCAAAGTAAAGCTCAAGCAAGCCAGATTTTGCGACATAAATAAGCGATTTTGAATTTGCGATATGATTATTCCTTGAGGAATAAGCCGCTTCGCTTATTTCAGAGCCGGAGGCCACGGAGGTCTGCAAACCCGTTGAACACGAGGTCAGAGACAATGCCGCAATAATAACCGCCAAGGCCGCCGCAAACAATTTTTTTATAAAGTGATTTTTTTCAAAATTCATACGCTACACCTCACGAAGTCGACATATATCGACCTATATATAATAACATACTTTTTTGAAAAATGCCACTACTAAATCTATCCTGTCATTTTTCGCCGCATTTCCTGCAGCAGCGAACGCTCCCTGCGAGATACCTGTACCTGCGAAAGTCCGAGTCTTTGCGCCGTTACGGTCTGCGTAAGTCCTCTGTAATACCGCAGCTCGATAAGCCGCCTGTCGGCTTCGGGCATTTTGTCGATTATCTCCCTTAACGCTATAGAGTTGTGTATCCGATCCTCGCCGAATTCGACCGGAATGTCAATCTGCCTCTCCCCGTCCTCGTCCGTTGCGGTAAGTGAAGCGGGCGGCACGGCGATATTGAGCAGCTCGACCGTATCAAATTCATTTACCCCGAGCCTTTCCGACAGCTCAGACACGGTGGGCTCTCTGCCGAGCGATACGGACAGCTCATCACGAAGCTTAATTGCCTCCCTTGATTTTTCTTTAAGAGATCGGCTGACCTTTACAGCCCCGCCGTCCCTGAAAAGCCGCTTTATCTCGCCGAGTATGGCAGGTACGGCATATGTCGAAAAACGAAAGCCGAGCGTTTCGTCAAAGCCGTCTGCCGCCTTTACAAGACCGAGGCAGCCTGCCGAGTACAAATCATCATATTCAATACCCCTGTTTCTGAATTTGTTTGCACACGAATGAACAAGCCCGAAATTTTCGGAAATAAGCTCGTCTCGGGTCATTACAAAGCGTTTCTGCCCTTTATTTTTTTGATAATCGTAACCGTCGTTCCCATATTCGCCCTTGAGCGCACCTTAACCTTGTCCGAGAAGCTTTCCATAACAGTAAAGCCGAGACCTGCCCTGTCGCCGCCGAGCGAGGTATACAGAGGCTGCCTTGCCTGCTCTATGTTCTCAATTCCGCATCCCTTATCCCTTATTTTTATCTCCACAACAGAGTTTTCAAACACCCTTACGGTTATGTAAATTTTGCCCACCCTGTTTTTGTAGGCGTGAACGATACAGTTTGTAACAGCCTCGCTGACGCTTGTTTTTATATCGTTTATCTCCTCAACGGTCGGGTCGAGCTGTGCGGCAAACGACGATACCGCAAGACGGGCGTATCCCTCGTTTACCGAACGGCTTTCAAGCTGAATTTTCACTTCGTTTAAGTATTTCATTTTACTGCCTCCCTCGTTTTCTTTTTTAATACGGCAAGCTTTTCGAGTCCGGCAAGCTGCATAACCCTGTATGCGTGTTCTGACAGGTTTACAATGTACAACGAACAGTTCTTGCCCTCAATAAGCCTGTATCTGCCCATAACAAGTCCTATGCCCGAGCTGTCCATAAAGGTAACGCCGCCGAAGTCGAGAACAAGCCTGTCCGGTCGGCGAAACGATACATATTCGTCGATGGTTTCCCTTATCATCGGTGCGTTGTGATGGTCTATCTCTCCGCTTAAATAAGCGGTTACGACAGTGCCGTTTATTTCCATTCTCGCAGTCATTTTATCAGTCCTTTCACGAGAATATTACACCGAAGCCGTCAAAAAAATTGTCAAAAAAAGAGCCTTATGAAGCGAAAGCCTCATAAGACTCATAAAATGTGCTTTTTATCCTAAAAGTCCGCCGCTCAAATCGCCGAGCAGGCTCTTCTTTGTGGTTGTCGCCGTGGTGGGCGGATTGCCCCAAACCTGAACATATATTTCCTTGCCCTTCTCGTATTCCTTACCCGCCTCGGGAGTTACGGTAATTACCTCGTTTGCGGTATGCGTGCCGTCGTTGTTCTTTTCGACCTTTTTGCAGACAAAGCCCGCTTCGGTCAAAAGGTTATACGCCTTGTTGTAGTCCATACCCGAAACATCAATAAGCGTAACATACTCTATACCCTTGCTGACTGTCAACTTAATCTCTGAGCCCTGCTGCACCTGTGTTCCCGCTTCAAGGTTCTGTGATATTATATAGCCCGTTTCAACGCTGTCGGAGTACTGATAATCGACTGTAAACTTAAAGCGCGTTTTCTGAACCTCGTCCGAGGAAATTCTCGAATAACTCTGTCCGACAAAGTTCGGCACCTCAATCATCTGTGCTACACCCTCTGTTGTGGTCGTGTCGTCCTCGGCGTTTTTGAAATGGTCGTATGTAAGCCAGCCGCCGAGTGCCAGCACGCCTATGCCTATACAGATTGCAAAAGCAATAAGCGCCATTTTGACCTGCTCGTGCTTCTGCTGCTCCTGACGGGCAAGCTTTTCAAGGCGTTTTCTCTCCGCCTCTTCGTCATCTGTTGTTACAGACGGCTTAACCTCATTTTCCCTTATTTCGTGAATGGGATTTGTCGCAATAGTGCTCGGCGAGCCCGAAAGCTCCTCGCGCAATTCGTCAACGGTAGCGGTTCTGTCACCGGGTTCTATTGTAAGAGCGTGGTCGAGAGCCGATACAAGATATGCGGGCAACACCTCTGCAAATTTGGGCGGAATCATAAGCTTGTCATTGGTAATCCTCTCAGAAGCCTCGGCGGGAGTGCTGCCGATAAGAGCCCTGTAAATAACAGCCGCTATACCGTAAACATCCGTCCACGAACCCGTGTCGTCAACATCATGATACTGCTCAATAGCCGCATATCCCTGAAACAGCTCGGGCTTAACCCTTGTTTTGAGGCAGCGCGCCGATGAAATCATAAATCCGGTAAGACGGAGCTTGCCGTCTCTGCCGAGAACAAGAGTGTTCGGCGAAATTCCCCTGTGATATATGTCGAGCGAGTGGAGCGAAGCCACCGTGGTAAGCACGGGCATCATAAGTGTTTTGACCCTGTCCCAGCCGAGATAGCCCGTTCTGCTTTTCAAAAGGAAATCACGAAGCGATATGGTTTCAAGATATTCGCTGACGGCATATGCCGTGTTGTTTTCTTCGATTATATCGATAACTGGTATGAGTGCCGAGAGATTTTTACTCATTGCAAGCTTCCTGTTAAGGGTTAAAAATTCACGGATACAGTCATAAAAAACGAGTCTGCTGTCCTCGTTGACAATAACCTCAGTACTGCCCTCAAGCCTTGTAACATTATGCACGGGTAAGAACTCACGCACCGTTACCGCCGTTCTTGTCTCGTTATCCCACGCCATATATGTAACGCCGTCGCCCGAAGCCGAAACGACCTTACCTATCGTATATCTGCCGCCTATAACGGTTCTCAGCGGAAGATACGGAGCCGGTGCCGCGGAATTGTTGTTAAAGCCGCAAAAAGGGCACTGCTGCGCCGCACCTATTTCCTTCATGCAGCCCATACATAAATTATCTGCCGTCATATTTTATCCTCCGTTCAGTTGCGCCAGTCTATTGTGGCGTCTTTTGTATTATCATTGTGCTCTATCGTTACGCTCTGCTTTCTTGTCGTTGACGGATTTGTACTGTCGTCAAGGTCGATATATCCGCTTGAGTCAAATTCACTTGTACCGATGTCAATATCGCTTAATTTGCGTATGCCCGCAACAGCTTCGAGAATATACTTTGCGTCGGTCAAATCAATATCGCCGTCCCCGTCTGCGTCTGCATTTACAACAGCGCTCTGCGAGAGCGTTCTCATATCCGCAATATATTGCAAAACATATTTTGCGTCAAGAAGAGACACCTTGCCGTCAAGGTTTACATCGCCTCTTTTTCTGCCCGCTCCGGCAAACGAAGAAAGCGTAATGCAAAGCGTGCAGATAACAATCAGCGCCGATGACAATATAATTGCAAGCTTGTTTTTCATATCGAAATCTCCTTATTTGGTACCTGTCGAACCGAAGCCGCCCGCACCCCTGAGGGTTTCGTCAAGAGTTTCGACCTCTGTAAGCTCGGGGAGCTCGACGGGCTCAATAATCATCTGTGCAATTCTTTCAAAGGGCTGAATTTCATAAGCTTCCGAAATCTGATTGATAACGCCCACGCATATTTCGCCCCTGTAATCGCTGTCTATAACGCCGACGGAATTGAGCAAGCCTATTCCGTGCTTAATGGCAAGACCGCTTCTTGCGTATATAAACGCCGCATAATGAGGGTCGTCAAGACCTATTGCGATACCCGTCGGGATAACTGCGGTGTCGCCGCCTTTGAGAAGCAAAGGCTTATCAATGCAAGCATATAAATCATAGCCTGCCGAGCCCTCGGTAGCCCTTGCGGGGAGCTTTGCGTTGTCTCTTACTTTTTTGACTTTAAGTTCTTTCATTATTCTACTCCTCTGTAAAAAAGTCCTCGAGTAAATTCGCCGTCGGGCGCAGAGTGTTTTTTATAATCGGATATAATGTTCTGCACCTGCCGTTTGTTTTCAAGGGTAAAGAACAT
Source organism: Eshraghiella crossota (assembly GCA_963624605.1). Lineage (GTDB taxonomy): Bacteria > Bacillota > Clostridia > Oscillospirales > Acutalibacteraceae > Fimenecus. Next base: position 59,823 of record CAVFQD010000003.1, read on the forward strand.
TATATCAAAATCGGTGTTCTTGATTTCCGACAGCCTGTCAAGCATATATGTCGGTCTGGAATTGAGAAGCTGTGAAAAGCCGTTCTCACATATTACGGGGAAAGAAATTCCCTTTCTGTCGGTAAGGCAGCTGCCTTTTTTGCATTCGGCGCAGGTCTTTGCGTTCTTAACCGGACAATTCCTTGTGAGCATAAGCGGAGTTCTGCCGTAAACCGCACAGCCTCTTTTTACATTTCCTCTCAACTGTGAAATCTGCCCGAGAGTTAATTCATATGACAAAACCGTCTCTTTGATTCCGAGTTCCTCCAAGGCTTTCAGGGAACGGGAATTGTATATGTTCAAAAACGGACCGCCTATCGCCTCAACACCCGCCTGCTTTGCCGCACATACGGCGTCAAGCGTGTTGCAAAGAGCGTATTTTGCTCCGCTTTTTCTTATTTTTTCGACAACCGAATCATAATTCCCGAAAAGCCCTCTCGGCACGCTCACGCCCGCACCGTATTTTTTAAGAATATCCGCGGGTGCGTCAAGCGGCAAAAACAGCCTGTCGCACGAAACGCTTTCGGGTACGCTTTCGACATTTGAAAAGCAAAGGTAAAGTGCCTTTTTGCCTAAAGGTCTGTCCCCTGTCGTAAAATCGAATTTATGAAGCTCCCTTTCAGGCGTTTCGGTAAGCTTTTGCGAAAGCGAGTCAAACGCCGCTCGCCGCAAAGCGTTTATCGCCGAAAGCGGTATGCTTATTCCGTCGGAAATATCGGTATGTATCTCCCCGGGGTAAAACACCGTGCCGCCGCATTTTTCAAGCTGCGTTCTGACGGTCTGCTCCGTCAGCGGTCTGTTTACCGCTTTTTCACACACGGTATCCGCTGTTTTGAAAACGCTTATCCTGCCCGTTTTTGCGGTAAGAGTCGGCGCCTCGTTTTCATAAGCCGTGAACACAAAATCGACCTTGTGTACCGACCTTTCTTTTTCATATATTTTTGCATATTTTTTAAGCAAATCAGAGGTGGCGGAGGTTACATTTTCCTTTTCTCTCTTGCCGAACATATTTCTGCCGAGGGTTGAGGTGTAATAACCGTCCGTAAAGCCCGAACGGGAAAACAGCGATTTCAGTTCGTCTTTTCTCTGCTGCGAATAAGCTTTGTCAAGGCTTTCCCTGCACGAAGTGACCGCTGCGGCAACATATTCGGGGCGTTTCATTCTGCCTTCTATCTTAAACGAAGCTATCCCCATATTGGAAAGCTCCGAAAGATACTCTACAAGCGACAAATCCTTTAAGCTCAGATCCGTACCCGTTCCGCCGTCAATGTGAAACGGCAGTCTGCACGGCTGGGCACAAAGTCCTCTGTTTCCGCTTCGTGAGCCGAGCATTGCCGACAAAAGGCACTGACCCGACACACACATACACAGCGCACCGTGTACAAACGCCTCAAGCTCTATGGGCGAATTGTCGGCTATGCGCTTTATCTCCGCCTTTGAAAGCTCTCTGGGCAAAACCGCCCTTGAAAAGCCTAAATCCGCAAGGGCTTTAATGCCTTCGGGAGTTCCCGTTGAAAGCTGGGTGGAGGCGTGCATTTCCATTTCGGGACAAATGCTTTTTACCGCTCTTGCGACGCCCAAGTCCTGAACGATTACCGCGTCTGCTCCGCTCCCGCATATAGCCCTTACCGTTTTTTCAAGGCTTGCAAACTCATCGTCGGAAACAAGCGTGTTGAGCGTTATGTGGCATTTCACGGAGTGTAAATGACAGAAATCAACCGCATTTTTAAGCCCGTCAAAATCAAAATTTCCCGCATTTCGCCTTGCGTTGAAGCTGCCCGTGCCGAAGTAAACCGCATCCGCTCCGCTTCGCACAGCCGCAACAAGTGCGTCAAAATTTCCTGCGGGGGCAAGAATTTCAGCCGTCATTCGTCTTCGGAAAATAGATTTATCTGATTTGACTTAGCCTTTGCGTCTGCTTTCATTCTGTCGATTTCTCTTTTATAAAAATCCCTCTCGGACTGTGCCTTTGCGGTGTCCTCAAGATAATTTTTCATATCCGCACGGAGCTCCTCCGTCCTCTTTTCCGCCTTTTTGCAGTTACAGCCGTATTCAAGCGCAATAAGCACCGCAATCTGGCTTGTAGAGATGAAAGGATTTTCATTCTTTATCTCGTTTATTTTAGCGTTTATCTCCTTTGCAAGCTCCATTGTGAGCTCAACGCTCTCGTCCGTTCTGAGTGAATAATCAACGCCCGCTATATTAACCTTTACGCTGTTTTTTTCCATATACAAGCACCTCTGCCTTTATTCTTAAAAATATATTACATTTTATTATACATTAAAGTTGTGAAAACTGCAATATTCTATATTATAAACCGTAGCACAAAACCTCAAAGCTGCAGGTTACGGAAATTTTCTGTAAAGTATTTAACCTTGCCTGCTCCTTCGCGCCCGTTTTGTAATAATACGGCGTCATTGTAAACAAATTCTTAATGTCCTCCGCCTCGGTTATGTCCGAAACATACTCTACTCTTTCGCTTTTTAACAGCTTAAAGCCGTCCTTTCGAAAATCGGACGGTTCGTTTTTGTACGCTTCGTCATAGACCGCCTGTTTTAATTCATACAGATGGTTTTCAAGCGGAATTACCATAAGCATACGCCCGTCAGGCTTGAGTATGCGCAAAAATTCCTTTTCGCAGTGCGGAGAAAAAATTTCCGTTGCCATATCAGCACAGCCGTCGGGCAAGGGTATGTCAAACGAGCTTGCCACGGCATATTCGACCGATTTGCTTCTTTTAGCCGCAACAGCGAGCGCATCCTTTGAAATATCAAAGCCGCAAACCGTTCTGTCGGCAAGCGCTTCGGCTATCGCAGAGGTGTAATATCCCTCGCCGCAGCCGCAGTCAACAACGGCGTCGCCCCTGTGCGAAAACTCACGGCACATTTTTACAACGGCATTGCGTAAGGGCTCGTAATATCCCCTGTCGAGGAAATCACGCCTTGCGTTTACCATCAGCTTGTTGTCGCCGTGATTTCCGCCGCCGCTTTTGAGCAAAAGGTTGACATATCCGCTTTTCGCCACATCAAAGCAGTGTCCGTTCATACAGACAAGCGATTTTTCCGTTTTATTCAGTTCATTTTTGCACACGGGGCATATAAACATGTAATCACCGATAATATATTATTATAAATTGCGCAAAATTTCAACTGCTTCCGCTTTACTTTACAGAAAGTTTATATTATAATTTATCTTAATAAATTTTCGGAAAAGAGACTTTTATGTTACCTGCAAGAGTATATGCAAAAGTTAATCTCGACGCAATCTGCCGAAATGTCAGTCGCGTTATTGACAAGGTGGGAAAAGCTGTCTCGGTTATGGCTATCGTCAAGACCGACGCATACGGTCACGGTGCCGTACCCGTTGCAAAGGCGCTTTGCGAAGCAGGTGTTGACTCGTTCGGCGTTGCCACGGTTGAAGAGGCGTTGCAGCTTCGCAGGAACGGAATTTCAAGTCCGATACTTATTCTCGGCTATGTTTTCCCCGAGGATTACGAAAAGGTTATTGAAAATGATATTATGCACGCTGTTTTCAGATATGAAAACGCCGTTGAGCTTTCAAAAAAAGCCGTTCAAATGGGAAAAACCGCAAAAATCCATATTGCCGTCGACACGGGAATGGGCAGAATAGGCTTTCAGCCGAACGATGAAAGTATTGAGGAAATAAAAAAGATTTCTCAGCTTGAAAACATTGAAATAAACGGTATTTTCACTCATTTTGCCTGTGCGGACGAAAAGGACAAGACCTCCTGCAACACACAGAAGCAATTATATCTCGGCTTTCTTGAAAAAATTGCCGCAAACGGTATCAAAATACCCGTACGGCATATGGATAACAGCGCAGGAATAATCGACTACAACTCGGATTTTCTCGATATGGTAAGGGTCGGAATTATGACCTACGGGCTTTATCCGTCGGAAGAGGTTAATAAAGCCGGCTTCCGCCTTGACCCGGCGCTTGAAATAATAAGCCGCGTCACATTTGTTAAAAAAGTACCCGCCGGCTTCAAGGTAAGCTACGGAAGTACATACACAACCGATAAGGACACGGAAATCGCCACCGTTTCCATAGGATACGGAGACGGCTATCCGAGAAGCCTTTCAAACAAGGGTAGAGTTCTTATCAACGGCAAATTTGCAAAAATCATCGGCAGGGTCTGTATGGATCAGATGATGGTCGATGTCACGGGAATGGGCGTGAAACAGGGCGACAGGGTCGTTGTCGTGGGCAAAGACGGAGAAAACTTTATTTCCGTCGAAGAAGTCGCAGATGCCTCGGGCAGCTTCAACTATGAATTCTGCTGCTGTATAAATATGCGAGTTCCGAGGGTGTATATCAAGGACGGTAAGGTTTCCGAAACGATTGATTATATAGACGCTCTGTAAGCCGTAGATACAGCCTTTTAATGGAAATAACGCTGAAAAAGTGCAGTTTTCAAAGACTGAATGTTCACAAGGAAGTATTGCTTCCTTATGAACGCTCAGCCAAACAAACTGCACTTTTTATTTTAGGCTTACCGCGTCAACGGTATCTTAATATATTATCGTTGACATTGCCGACTATAAACTCGGCAATGTATTCGGGAGACTGCTTTGCGCCCTTTTTCACCCATTCCCTAATTACGGAAAGTCCGCCGTAGGCAACAAAGGTGTAAAGGTAATCAAGACTTTCATCGTCACGGCAACCGTCTTCCTTCCAGAGTTTCATAAACTGTCCGCGCGAAAGCTCAACAATTTGAGAGGCAAATTCACTGTCCCCGTTATCGGAAAAGAGCACCTCGCAATAATCCATATTGTTTGCAATGAAGTTGCATAACGCAACAAAAAATCCCTTAAGAGAATCCTGATTTGTAAAATTGTTCACATTGTTCAAAACGCTCGAACTGAATTCGTTTTTTATTTCTTCGATAAGGCTGTTTATGTTTTCGTAGTGGGAGTAAAACGTGGCTCTGTTGATATTCGCGTTTTGGCACAGTTCCTTAACCGTAATCCTGCTTATGCTTTTCTTTTTCATTATGCTTAAAAGGCTTTGCCTTATCATCAGTTTTGTAATTCTGATTCGGTAATCGTTTTTCATTACTATTCTCCGGCAACACTTTTCGGGAAAATGTTGTTTTTCTTTCGCTCGTAATACTTTTTATCGGTTGAACAAATCTTACTGTTCAAGTATAATACAAGTGTGTAAATAAATCAACACGGTATTGATCGGAGACAGATATGGATAAAATCATTGACAAAAAAAGCATATGGAATAAGCCGTTCCTTGACAGCAGGATAAAAACAAGAAATGTTTCCAAAAGTGAAAAATGGATCGGATATTTGTTTGCTCCGCTCGGTCCTTTTCTTTTTCAGGCGTTAGTATCCCAATACCTGAATGTTTACTATACCGATGTTATGGGTGCTTCCGTGTGGCTCAACGGCGGCTTCCTGATCATGTACCCCATTGTGTCAAAAATACTTGACGCAATAACAAATGTAATAATGGGGATTTTAATCGACCGGACAAAAACGAAGCAAGGAAAATTAAGGCCGTATATTCTTATCTCGGCTCCGCTTGTAACAATATCGGGAATTTTACTTTTTGCAATCCCGGAACTTAGCGAGACGGGGAAAATAATATGGGTAATGCTCTCCTATAATTTCTACTGTGCCGTCGCATACACAATGTTTTTCATAAGCAGCAATCTCTTAGTGCCAAACGCCTCAAGGAACACATTGCAGAGAACACAACTGAGCGTATTTAACAACATTGCCAACATCGCAGGAACAGGCATTATCGTTGCGCTTATCGTGCCTATGGCGATCATGCCCGTTATCGGCATAGATAAGCAAAAGTGGATACTTGTTATGAGCATATTCGCGGTTCTTGCTTTTCCGCTTATAATATTGATGTACTATTTCACAAGAGAAAGAGTAACCGAAGAGGATTTGAACTCTGCCTCGCATGAAAAGACAGCTCTTTCAAAGCAAATCAAAGCAATGTTTACGGATAAGTATTGGGTGCTTATTATGTTTTTTTACCTGATATTCAATATCTGCGGCAATTGCAGAAACATAGCGCTGCCTTATTATTGCAATTGGGTACTCGGAACATACAGCGACGGCATCACCCAGACCATGGTCAATGCACTCGGCGGACTTCCGATGGGAATAGGAATGCTTATTATATGGCCGCTTGCCAAAAAATTCGGAAAAAAGAATATCACTGCGGTAGGTCTTGTAATCTATTCGCTCGGCTCACTCATATGCTTCCTGACGCCCAAAAATATGGCAGTCGTCCTTATCGGTCAATTTATTAAAAATATGGGATATATTCCGATTGCATATATTTTTATGTCGCTCATCGCCGATATTCTCGACACAATCGAATATAAAAACGGGTTCAGGGTTGACGGAATTTCAGGCTCGGTTTACACGGTTATAACCACTGTCTCACAGGGAATATCCACCTCTATTTTCAACATTCTTCTTTCAAAAACAGGTTATGTAGCCCCATATGAGGTGTCGCCCGGTGTATTCAACACGCAAACCGCAGACTGTCAATCCGCAATATCGTGGTACTTCTTAGGCTTTGAAGCAATAGCAGGTATCGTTCTTGCCGTAACGGTTTCGCAGATTAAGGTTGAAAACGGACTTCCCGAAGTAATTTCAGGTCTTATGCAACGCAAAAAAGAGCTTGCAATTGCAAACGGCGAAGAATGGATAGACCCCGTTGAAGCCGCAAAAATCGAGGAAGAAGAAAACAGACAGCTTGAAGAACAGGCGCGCATTGAAAAGCTGAAAAAAAGATGTGCGAAAAAAGGACTTGATTTTGAAGCTGAAAATCAAAAGTACCAAAGCAAAAAAAATAAAAAGCGACAGCATTAAGCCGGCATTACATACACACTGTACAGCAATAAGGCACGCTTCATAATGAAGCGTGCCTTAAAATATGCCTTTCGATTCAAACGGCAATTATTCCTTAAAATTTGTGTTTTTGTCAAGAAAAACGCAAACTTCTTCTTTTTTCTCCTTAGGTAAAAGCCTGTACATGGCAATTACTTCTTTTTCGTCCTTTGAAAGTGCGTTCATAAGACTGAATTCCTCTTTATCGTACGAGGTTTTTACATCCTTCATATTAAGCTCTTTAGTCGTGTCGATTTCAAGAATAAAATCCGAGCTCACACCGAAAGCGTTTGCAATTCTTTTAAGAAGAATAACATCCGGCTTGTTCCTGCCCGTCTCATAGGACGCATAGGTTGAACGCTCAATTCCGACTGCGTCGGCAAGTGCCTGTTGAGTAAAACCGTTTGCTTTTCTGATTAGTTTTAATTGTTCGGACAGCATCTGATCACCGTTTCCGTAATTTATTGTATCCTTATTATACTTCCAAAGCGCGGCAAAGTCAATCAAAATTGCCGAGTTCGGTTCTATTGACGGTAAGCTGTTAAACCGTAAAATTTCAAAGCTCTGAATTGTATACAGTATCCTTACGCCCTTTGCATACCGTCTTACTCTTGACAAAAGTCCCCGCCATACGCTGTTTTGTCAAAAATTCGTAAGGGCTGTTCCTGTGATACGCCTTAATTTTCAATTTTATCTTAACAGCATTTTACATATTTTTACACGGTCTTTTTTCGCTTGACAATAAATGCGCAATACTGTATAATTTATAAAATTATTATAATGGCGAAAAATTGGAAATTTTTTAAGCAAGCGTTTTTTGCGTTCGGTTTTTTTCTTATAAAAATTCACCTTTTTTTCATTCATTTTTGGTAATTATTAAGGAGGTTTTTATACATGAAAGTTCAGTTTACGGAAACCGTCCTCCGAGATGCTAACCAGTCTCTTATCGCAACGAGAATGCCCTTTGAAAAATTCGAGGGTATCCTTGAAACGATGAACAAGGCGGGTTACTATTCTATGGAATGCTGGGGCGGTGCAACATTCGACTCCTGTCTGCGCTATCTCGACGAAGACCCGTGGGAAAGATTGAGAAAAATCAAAGCTAAGTGCCCCGACACTAAGCTTCAGATGCTTTTGAGAGGTCAGAACCTTCTCGGATACAAGCATTATCCCGACGATGTTGTAAGAATGTTCGTTAAAAAGAGCGTTGAAAACGGTATTGACATCATCCGTATTTTCGACGCGCTCAACGACACAAGAAATATCCGTGTTGCCGTTGACGAAACCATCAAGAACGGTGCAATCGCATCGGGTGCTATTTCCTTTACGACAAGCCCTGTTCACACCTTGGACAAGTATGTTCAGACCGTTAAGGAAATGAAAGAAATGGGCTGCTCGACAATCTGCATTAAGGATATGGCGGGCGTTATGACCCCGAAAGAGGCTAAGGACCTTATCGGCGCTATCAAGGACGCAATGCCCGATATGCCCGTTATTCTCCACACCCACTGCACAACCGGTATGGCTTATATGACAATCTACCAGGCAATCGAGGCAGGCTGTGACGTTATCGACACCGCTACCTCCTGCTTCTCGGGCGGCACATCTCAGCCGGCTACAGAAACAATATACGACGCTTTGACAGAGTTCGGTTACGAAACCGGTCTTGACAGAAGCGTTCTTAAAAAGGTAAACGACCACTTCAAGCCCATAAGAGACGAATATCTCAAGTCGGGACTTCTCAAGCCCAAGACTCTTGTTACGGACACAGACGCACTTACCTACAAGGTTCCCGGCGGTATGCTTTCAAATATGATGGCTAACCTTGAGGATATGCACGCTCTTGACAGAATGGACGAGGCTTTGCTTGAAATCCCGAGAGTCCGTGAGGATATGGGTTATCCTCCCCTTGTTACTCCGCTTTCACAGATGGTGGGCAACCAGGCTGTTACAAATGTACTTGTCGGCGAAAGATATAAAAACATTTCCAAGGAAATCAAGGCTTACATCAGAGGCGAGTACGGCAAGGCTCCCGGCGAAATCAATCCCGAGCTTTTGAAGAAGGTTCTCGGAGACGAAAAGCCGATCACCTGCCGTTTTGCAGACACTCTTGAGCCTGCATTTGAAAAGGCAAAGGCTGAAATCGGCGACAAGGCAAAGAGCGACGAGGATGTCCTTTCTTATATCGCATTCCCGACGCAGGCAGAGGCGTTTTTTGACAAGCGTGAAGAAAAGAAGAAAAACACCTTCACCTATTCAATCAAAAAAATTGAAGACTAAGGAGGACAAATTATGTATTTTCTTGATTATGCGAACGGCAATATCACAATCGGCGAAGCAATAAGCACCTCCGTTACGGGAATAATTGTAGTTATGATAATCCTTGCTATTCTCGCAGTGCTTGTTCTCTTGCTCTCGAAGGCTGTCCGTGCAGTTGAAGGCAAATCAAAATCTCAAGCACAGACTGCGGAAGCTGCTCCTGCTTCAAAAGGCTCAGCTTTACCGACCACACAG
>CAVFQD010000004.1:0-60033 GCA_963624605.1 Eshraghiella crossota
CTAATCTGTATACCATGTCCTTACACACTTTGTATACTATCTTACTCTTGACACAAGCCCCCGCCCTACGCTGTGCGATATATTTTTCAAGTTATGCTGTCCGTTTTTATTATACAACTTTCAATTTTTTATTTTTCATTCTTCATTATTCATTTGCCCGCAAGGGCTGTCCCCTACACCTCCTGTAAATTCAAAAACTCCTTGGAAATTTTATATTCCCTTGCCCTGCATTAAAGCAATTAAACTGTTGATATATTCCGAAAAGAATGGTAAAATATATAAGTTGTAAAAAATTTACGAAAGGAAGTAATAAAATGAGCGATAAAGGAAAGTTTTACATCACAACCGCAATCGCCTACACATCAAGAAAGCCGCATATCGGCAATTCTTACGAAATCGTTTTGACCGACGCCATTGCGAGGTACAAACGAATGCTCGGTTACGATGTGTTCTTCCTGACTGGTACCGACGAGCACGGACAGAAGATTGAAGAATATGCGAAAGAGGCGGGGGTTACTCCCAAGCAGTATGTCGATAAGGTAGCGGGCGAAATCCGTGAAATCTGCGACAGCCTCAATACGACTTATGATAAATTCATCAGAACCACCGACGACTATCACGAAAAAGCGGTTCAGAAAATTTTCAAAAAGCTTTATGATCAGGGGGACATCTACAAGAGCGAGTACGAGGGAATGTACTGCACTCCCTGCGAGAGCTTCTGGACGGAAAGCCAGCTTGACGAAAACGGCTGCTGCCCCGACTGCCACAGAGAGGTCAAAAAAGCGAAGGAGGAGGCATATTTCCTCAAGCTTTCAAAATATCAGAAGCAGCTTGAAGAGTATATTGAGTCAAATGAGAATTTCATCTACCCCGAGTCGAGAAAAAACGAAATGCTCAACAACTTTATCCGTCCCGGACTTCAGGATTTGTGCGTTTCAAGAACCTCTTTCAAATGGGGTATACCTGTCACATTTGACGACAAGCATGTTATATATGTTTGGATAGACGCACTTTCAAACTATATCACGGCTCTCGGCTATGACCCCGACGGCAGCTCCGAACAGTACAAAAAATACTGGCCTGCCGATGTTCATATTATCGGTAAGGACATTGTAAGGTTCCACACCATATATTGGCCGATTATGCTTATGGCTCTCGGCGAGCCCCTGCCCAAACAGGTTTACGGTCATCCGTGGCTTCTGTTCGGCGAGGACAAGATGTCGAAGTCAAAGGGTAATGTTATCTATGCGGAGGATTTAATCAAGGTATTCGGCGTTGACGCGGTAAGATATTATCTTCTTTCCGAAATGCCCCACGCTTCCGACGGCTCAATAACCTACGAAACGCTTATTGAGCGCTACAACTCTGACCTTGCCAACACAATAGGCAACCTTGTGAACCGTACAATCGCTATGCAGAAAAAGTATTTCGACGGCGTAATTCAGCCGAACGATACCGCAGAGCCGCTTGACGATGAGGTTAAGTCCCTCGCCGTCAAAACCCTTTCGGATGTTGACAAGTGCTTCAACGAGTATAAAATTGCCGACAGCATTGAGTGTATTCTCACTCTTGCAAGGCGCCTTAACAAGTATATCGACGAGACTATGCCGTGGGCTCTCGCAAAGGACGAAAGCAAAAAGGCAAGGCTCGGCGCAGTGCTTTACAATCTTCTTGAAGGTATCCGTTACCTTGCGATTTTGTTAAAGCCCTATATGCCCGATACCTCAAAGGAAATCCTTGCTCAGCTCAATACGGATGTTACCGATTACGATTCTCTTCTTACCTTCGGCGGACTTAAAGTCGGCGAAGCCGTCGGCGAACCGAAAGTCCTTTTCTCAAGAATAGACGCGGAAAAGCTTATTGCGGAGCTTGTTGCAAAGCAGGAAGAACAGCAGAAAGCCGAAAAGCAGACTATCGAGGAAATAAAGGGCGTTGCGAAGATAGGAATTGAGGATTTCGCAAAGGTCGAGCTTAAGGTTGCAGAGATTACGGCTTGCGAGCCTGTAAAGAGAGCTAAAAAGCTCCTCAAGCTCACTCTTGACGACGGAAGCGGAACAGACAGAACGGTTGCAAGCGGAATTGCCAAGTGGTATTCCCCCGACTACCTTGTCGGCAAAAAAGTAATTGTCGTTTCAAACCTTAAATCGGCTACGCTTTGCGGAGTTGAAAGTCAGGGCATGATTCTTGCTGCGGACGCAGGCGAGGACGATGTAAAGGTCGTTTTTATTGACCCGTCCGTTCCCAACGGCTCAAAGATAAGATAATGTACAAAAATATTTTTGACACACACGCACACTATGACGATGAAGCCTTTCAGGACAACCTTGAAGGGCTTTTGTCCGCTTTTTCCGAGGGCGGAATAAGCGGCGTTGTCTCCTGCGGCGTAAATGAGGAAAGCTCAAAAAGGAACATTGAGCTTGCACACAAATACGGGTTCATCTATGCTGCTGTCGGCTATCACGGTCTCAACACCGAGGATTTGACCGATAATTATCTTGAAGCAATAAAAGCGCTTGCGCAGGATGAAAAAGTCGTCGCCATAGGCGAAATCGGGCTTGATTATCACTATGAAAAAGAGACAAAAGATTTGCAGATAAAGATATTCCGTGAGCAGATAAAGCTTGCCAATGAGCTTAATTTGCCCGTTATCGTCCACGACAGAGAGGCGCACGAGGACACGCTTAATATTCTCAAAGAGCTAAAGCCAAAAGGCGTTTTGCATTGCTTTACGGGAAGCGTCGAGACGGCAAGAGAGATTCTAAAGCTGGGTATGTATATAGGTCTCGGCGGAGCGGTAACCTTCAAAAATGCCGTAAAGCCCGTTGAGGTTGCCAAAATCGTCCCCGAGGAAAGGCTTGTGCTCGAAACGGACGCCCCGTATATGTCGCCCGTTCCGTTCAGAGGCAAGCGTTGCACCTCGCTTTTAATCCCATATACCGCACAAAAAATCGCAGATGTACGAAACACCGATGTTCAAGCCCTGCTTGACGCAACCGACAGAAACGCAAGGGACTTGTTCAATATCAAATAAATTTAAGTCCGACGGAAAGTAAAATTTTCGTCGGATATTTTTTATAAAAAAACCTTGACCTAAAGTCAGGTTTATGTATTATAATCTGAATTGTAAAACAATTATAATATGTAAAGGAGAATAATTATGAAAAAGCTGTTGATTGTTTATTATTCACAGACGAACGGCAACACGAAGCGCATTGCCGAAATGCTTCAAAACGAAACGGGCGGAGATATTTTCCGAATAGACACCGCCGTCCCCTATTCGGGCAGTTACAACGATGTTGTAGACCAAGGGCAGGATGAGGTAAACAGAAAATACGAGCCGAAGCTGAAGCCCGTGGAATTCAATGTCGCGGACTATGACATTATCGCCGTCGGAACTCCGACATGGTGGTACACAATGGCGCCTGCGGTATTAACTTTTCTGCACGCAAACGATTTTTCGGGAAAGACCGTTGTTCCGTTTATGACAAACGGCGGCTGGCCGGGTCATGTTATAAAGGATATGAAAAACGCCTGCCACGGTGCAAAATTCGCCCTCGATATGCAGGTGTGCTTTGACTCAACGGGCGGCGCACACCTCAAAACACCCGAAAATGAAATCATTACTTGGGCAAAGAATGTTAAAGAATTGTTGAAATAAGGTGTATGTATTGCTTTTGCCGAAAATCTATTTCCGCTAAGAACAAAGCACTCACAAACTTACGGAAAATCATATCAAATTCGATTAGTGTTTACGCCCATCATAGAGGGGGCTGGCATTTTTTTCGCAGAAAAAATGACTGGGGGAGTTTTCACAAGGTCTGATGAAATCTTTTTTCACTCCTTCAGTCTCGCTACGCTCGACAGCTCCTGACGGGAGCCCGTCCCTTTTGTCACTTCGTGACATTTTCCCACACTGTGGGACATAACCCTCTGAGATGGAGCGGAACTTCTCGGATAATTTCATAAAAAAATAGCGGCAGGAGCAAGCCCCCGCCCTACCGCGTCGCCATTACCGACTTTTCAGATTTACGGACAGGGACAAGCCCTATCCCTACGAATCTAATATACAATTTCACGCCCCGAACGGAAAATTTCCGTTCGGGGCGTGAGTTTACTCTGTATTAAATGTTAAGCTTTTTTAATGTCAACCGCTACCTTGTGGTCGTCAATCTTGAACTCGTTTGCGCCGCCGTCAGCAAAGGTAAGGCTGTCGCAAAGAAGCTCCGACTTGATGAAGTCAACATTGCGTGTGATTACATCCGTGATATACTCGTCCGAAGAAACCGTGATTTCAATATGGTCGGTTACCTCGAAGCCGCTCGACTTACGAAGATTCTGAACCTTTGAAATAAACTCTCTGACAGAGCCTCTCTCAATAAGAGAGTCATTGAGCATCGTGTTGAGAATTACCGTTACGCCGTAATTTGTCTCCGCAATGTAGCCCTCTTTCGCCTTTTCGGTAACAAGAAGGTCGTCCATTGTAAGCTCAATCTCTGCGCCGTCAATTTCCGTTTTATAAACGCCGTCAGCCTTGATGGTGTTTATAATCTCGGTATTTCTTTCAACATTGAAATACTCGCCGATAGCCTTCAAATGTCTGCCGTATTTCGGTCCGAGAGTTTTAAGCTGAGGCTTGATTTCATAGCAGATAAGGCTCTGTGTGTCAAAGTCTGTAAGGACCTCGTCAACATTCAGCTCTTCCGCAATGGTGTTGAGCTCTTCGTCTTTAAGCTTAATGCCGTTGTCAATCTTGACAATGCACTGGCTCAACGGCTGACGGTTACGGATATGAACAAGCTCACGGAGCTTTCTGCCGATTTCAACCGCCTTATAGGAAACCTCCATCTGCTGTTCAAGCTCGGGGTTGTCCCAATCGGCTCTGTACTGCGGGAACGAAGCGAGATGAACGCTTTCGGGTGCGTCGGGGAAATATCTTGTAACAAGTCCCTGATACATAGTCTCCGCAACGAACGGAGTTACGGGTGCAACAACTCTTGTAAGGGTGTCAAGAACAGTATAAAGGGTCATATATGCCGCAATCTTGTCCTCGGTAAGCTCCGAATTGAAGAAACGGCGGCGGTTACGCCTGATATACCAGTTTGAAAGCTCGTCAATAAAGCTTTCCATTGCTCTTGTAGCCTCGAAAATATGATATGAATCAAACTCGTGAGTAACCTTTTTAACAAGCGAATTTACTCTTGAAAGCACCCATTCGTCGATTGAACGAAGCTTGCAGTCGTCAATATTGTATTTGCTCGGGTCAAAGCCGTCAATCTCGCTGTAAAGCGAATAGAAATAGACGGAAGCCCACATTGTACCGATAAATCTGTTCTGGAACTGTGCAAGCGTCTGCTTGTTAAACGAGGTGGAAATCCACGGAGCGTTCGCAATGCAGAAATAAAGTCTTGTAGCGTCAGAACCGAATTCGTCAAGCACCTCCCACGGGTCGACGACATTGCCGATATGCTTCGACATCTTGATGCCGTTTTCGTCGTTTACAAGTCCGAGAGCGATACAGTTCTTGTACGGCGATTTGCCGAAAATTGCGGTTGAAAGCGCCTGCAAAGCATAGAACCAACCTCTTGACTGGTCGCTGCCCTCACTGATGAAATCAGCCGGGAACTGCTGCTTGAAAATATTCTGATTTTCAAACGGATAATGGTGCTGTGCGTAAGGCATTGAGCCCGAGTCAATCCAGCAGTCGCAAACCTCGGGAGTACGGTGCATTGTGTGTCCGCACTCGGGGCAGGTCATTGTAAGACGGTCAACCATCGGCTTGTGAAGGTCGATGTCGGGGTCTGCGCCCGTTAGCTCAACAAGCTCCGCAACTGAGCCGACAACATGCTTATGGCCGCACTCCTCGCACACCCAAATTGGGAGCGGAGTACCCCAATATCTGTCTCTCGAAACAGCCCAGTCGATAACATTGGAAACGAAGTTACCCATTCTGCCCTCTTTGAAGTTCTCGGGGAACCAGTTTACGCTTCTGTTATCGGCAACAAGCTCATCTCGGAGTGTTGACATTGCAATGAACCATGAATCCTTTGCATAATAGATAAGCGGACTGTTACAACGCCAGCAATGGGGATAGCTGTGCTCAATCTTTTTAACTTTAAGGATAACCTTATTGTCGATAAGCTCTTTTATAATCTCGTCGTTTGCGTCAAATACAAGCTTGCCTGCATATTTTCCGCAAATGTCGGTAAATTTACCTGCATAGTCAACCGGTTTAACACAGGGAAGGTTGTTTGCCTTGCCTACTCGTGAGTCGTCCTCACCGAAAGCGGGAGCGATATGAACGATACCAGTACCTGCGTCAAGCGATACATAGTCGTCGGCAATTACATAGAATGCCTTTTCCTTGAACGTGCCGACAACGAAGGTGTATATCGGCTCATATTCCTTGCCTACAAGGTCCGAGCCCTTGTACTTTTCAACGGTTTCGTAATTCTCACCGAAAAGGTCGCCTGCGAGCTCGGTTGCGATGTAATAATATTCGCCGTCAACCTTAACCTTCGAATATTCAAATTTTTCGTTTACGCAAAGCGCAACATTTGATGAAAGAGTCCAAGGAGTTGTTGTCCAAACCGCAAAGTAGGTGTTTTCCTCATCCTTGCATTTGAATCTTACGAAAACGGACTCTGTCTTGATGTTCTTATAGCCCTGTGCAACCTCGTGCGAGCTCAGAGCGGTCGAACATCTCGGGCAATAGGGCGAAACCCTGAAGCCTTTATAGATAAGACCCTTTTTATCGAGCTCTTTCAGTCCCCACCATACAGACTCAATATAGTTGTTTGTGTATGTGATATACGGGTGTTCAAAATCGCACCAATAGCCGACTCTTTCGGACATCTTTTCCCAAAGGTCCTTATATGTCCAAACGCTCTCACGGCATTTCTGGATAAACGGCTCTACGCCGAAAGCCTCAATGTCAGCCTTTCCGTTTGTGTGAATCTGCTTTTCAACCTCAAGCTCAACGGGAAGTCCGTGAGTGTCCCAGCCCGCTTTTCTCTCAACATGGTAGCCCTGCATGGTTTTATATCTCGGAATAACATCCTTGACAACTCTTGTAAGGACATGTCCGATATGCGGCTTACCGTTAGCGGTGGGAGGTCCGTCGTAAAATACATAATTCTTTGTATTTACATCATTTTTCGCAACAGCCTTTTTGAAAATATTGTTTTCTTTCCAGAAATCAATTACTTCCTGCTCGGACTTGGCGAAATCGTAATTTCTCTCTATTTTTTTCTGCACCTTGCGTTCACCTTCTACTATAAATATACATTGTCTATTATAATTTACAACAGTAAAAAAATCAAGAAGAAGTTAGATAAAAAACAGCCCCGTCGCTTGACGGGGCTTGAATAACCGTAAAATTATTCAGCAGTTGCTTCTTCTTTAGCTTCTGCGGGTGCTTCAGCCTTGGGAGCTTCTTCCTTTGCGGGAGCAGCTTTCTTTGTCGAAGCAGTCTTCTTAGCAGCCTTAGCTGCTGTCTTCTTAACCGGCTTTTCTTCTGCAACCTTGGGCTCAACAAGCTCAATGATTGCCATTTCAGCTGCGTCGCCTCTGCGTGCGCCTGTCTTTATAATGCGGGTATATCCGCCTTTAACATCCTGATACTTGGGTGCAATCTCGTCGAACAGCTTCTTAACAACGTCCTCTTTAGTAACGTATGCAAGAACCTGTCTTCTTGAGTGCAAAGAGCCCTCTTTAGCAATAGTGATCATTTTTTCAGCCATTGCACGGACTTCCTTAGCCCTTGTAACAGTTGTTTCAACTTTGCCGTTTTCAAACAGATATGTTACCAAGCCTCTGAGCATAGCTCTGCGGTGATCGGTAGTTCTGCCGAGTTTTCTTGTACCGGGCATTTAATATCACTCCTTTTATTCGTCGTCGTGGTGAAGAGTGAAGCCAAGTGATTCAAGCTTTGCAACAACCTCGTCAAGAGATTTTCTGCCAAGGTTTCTCACTTTCATCATATCTTCTTCTGTTTTGCTTATCAAGTCTTCAACCGTGTTGATTCCGGCTCTCTTCAAGCAGTTAAATGAACGAACGGAAAGATCAAGTTCTTCAATCGTCATTTCGAGAGTCTTAACATTGCTGTCCTCTTTCTTGTCGATAAGGATAGGACCTGTTGCAGCCTCATCCGAAAGACCGATAAAAAGATTGAGATGCTCGTTAAGAATTTTAGCGCCGAACGAAACAGCTTCCTTAGCGGAAATAGTACCGTCGGTCCATGCTTCAAGTGTAAGCTTGTCATAGTCGGTAATCTGACCGACACGGGTATTTTCAACCGTGTAGTTTACTTTCAACACAGGTGTATAAATTGAGTCGATTGCAATAACACCGATAACAGGCTGCATCATCTGCTTATTTCTGTCAGCAGATACATATCCTCTGCCCTTGTCGGCTGTCATCTCCATAACGAGAGACGCGCCGTCCGAAAGAGTAGCGATATGATGATCGGGGTTGAGAATTTCAACATCCGAATCAGCCTTGATGTCGCCTGCGGTAACTTCACATTTTCCGCTTGCGTCGATGTAAAGAGTCTTCGGACCCTCATCGTGCATTTTAAGGATTACGCCTTTAAGGTTAAGAACGATTTCGGTAACATCTTCCTTAACGCCCTCAACTGTTGAGAACTCATGAAGAACGCCGTCTATCTTAACCGATGTAATCGCATAACCGGGAAGTGAAGAAAGCAATACGCGACGAAGGCTGTTACCGATCGTTGTGCCGTAGCCTCTTTCCAACGGTTCCATTACGAACTTGCCGTAAGTACCGTCTTCGGTCAAATCGAGTGCTTCAATGCTGGGCTTATCAATTCCTATCATTCAAAAGCCTCCTATATGGTCGGAAAATCCGAACCGAATAATAAATATTTTGTCTAACAGTAAACTCTATTATTTAGAATAGAGCTCGACGATAAGGTGTTCCTCAACCGGAACTTCAATCTGCTCTCTGGTGGGAAGAGCTGCTACCTTACCCTCAAAAGCGTCTGCATTCTTCTCGAGCCACTCGGGAACGGGACGAGCTGCGTTTGCTTCGATAACTGCTTTGATTTTTTCGCTGTCACGGCTCTTTTCCTTGATAGAAATTACATCGCCTGCTTTAAGAAGGTATGACGGAATGTCAACTTTCTTGCCGTTTACTTTGTAATGTCCGTGAGTTACCAACTGTCTTGCTTCGGCTCTTGATGAAGCCCATCCGAGAAGATAAACAGCGTTATCAAGTCTGCTCTCGCAGATTCTCAAAAGGTTTTCACCTGCCTGACCCTGACGGCGTTCAGCCATAAGGAAATACTTGTGGAACTGTCCTTCCTGAATACCGTAATAACGCTTAGCTGTCTGCTTAGCACGAAGCTGCAAACCGTATTCAGAATTCTTTTTGCGGCTCTGTCCATGCTGTCCGGGAGCATAGCTGCGACGCTCAAGTGAGCACTTGCCTGTGTAGCAGCGGTCACCCTTGAGGAAAAGCTTCTTGCCCTCACGACGGCACAATTTACAAACCGCACCGGTATATCTAGCCATAAATTACACCTCCGTTATACTCTTCTTCTCTTGGGCGGGCGGCAACCGTTGTGCGGAATGGGAGTAACATCTTTAATCATTGTTACTTCAAGTCCTGCGGTCTGCAAAGCGCGGATAGCTGCTTCGCGTCCTGAGCCCGGTCCCTTGACATAAACTTCAATAGTCTTCATACCGTGGTCAACTGCAACCTTAGCTGCTGTCTCTGCTGCTGTCTGAGCTGCGAAGGGAGTAGATTTCTTAGAACCTCTGAATCCCATTTCGCCTGCCGAAGCCCAAGAAACCGCATTGCCCTGTACATCGGTAATTGTAACTATTGTGTTGTTGAAGGTGGATTGAATATGAGCTGCACCTTTTTCAATGTTCTTCTTTTCACGGCGTTTACGGGAAGCGCCCTTTTTAGCTGTTGCTTTGGTAGCCATTTACAAATCCCTCCTCTTACTTCTTCTTGTTAGCGATTGTCTTCTTCGGACCCTTGCGTGTACGCGCATTGTTCTTGGAAGTCTGTCCTCTTACGGGGAGACCCTTACGATGACGGATACCGCGGTAGCAACCGATTTCTACCAATCTCTTAATGTCGAAAGCTGTGTCACGGCGAAGATCACCTTCAACCTTAACATTGTGTTCAATGTATTCACGCAACTTTGCTACATCTTCTTCAGTTAAGTCCTTGACTCTTGTGTCAGGATTAACGCCTGTTGCGGCAATAATGTCGCTTGCAGTTTTTCTGCCGATACCGTAGATGTATGTGAGGCCGATTTCGACTCTCTTATCTCTCGGTAAATCAACACCTGAAATACGTGCCATAGAGTTGTACCTCCGTTTTAATCTGTGGGCATAAGAGCCCTAACTTTGTCTTTGGATAAGCACAATATCGTTGTTTAGATCTTTAACAACGATACAGCCGAAGCCTTAATTAGCCCTGACGCTGCTTGTGCTTGGGGTTCTCACAGATAACCATGACTTTACCCTTGCGCTTGATAACCTTGCACTTATCGCATATTTTTTTGACAGAAGGTCTGACTTTCATTTGAATACCTCCTAATAAAAGTAGTTTCTTTTCTTACTTTGATCGCCATGTGATACGGCCTCTGGTCAAGTCGTAAGGCGACATCTCAACCGTAACCTTATCGCCGGGAAGAATTCTGATAAAGTTCATTCTCAATTTTCCCGAGATGTGAGCCGTAATTTTGTGTCCGTTTTCAAGCTCTACCTGAAACACTGCGTTCGGTAATGCTTCAACGACTGTACCTTCAATTTCTATCATATCCTGTTTTGACATATTCAAGCCTCCGAAATTTGCTTTAACGCTTTTCTTATTGACTTATCTGAAGCGGTTTGTTCCTCAGACAGTTTCTTGTCCAAAGGTCTGATATGCTTCGGATTTTTCAGCTTTGGCTTTGAAAGCCTGCTGTGTTTTCCGTCGCACACCCATACCCTGTTCTCGCTTGTTCCGATAACACACAGAAGGGCTCCTTTATCCCGTCCTCTGAGCGATATTGCAACCGAGCCTTTAACAAGTTCCATAACCTCACCCTTAATCAAGCTTAGTCAGTATCTTGGGTCCGTTTTTCGTAATCGCTATAGTGTGTTCAAAATGAGCTGCAAGCTTACCGTCTTTGGTCTTTACCGTCCAGCCGTCGGGTAACTGTTTTATTGCTTTATTGCCCTCTGTAATCATGGGCTCAATCGCAATTACCATTCCCGGCAACAGGCGTGCTCCCCTTCCGGGAGTTCCGAAATTCGGTACGCTGGGGTCTTCGTGGAGCTTGGCTCCGACGCCGTGTCCGGTATACTCTCGCACGACACCGTAACCGTTTTCCTCACAGTAAGTCTGGACTGCCGAGCCTATATCGCCGAGTCTGTTGCCTACGATTGCCTGTTCAATGCCCAAATAAAGGCTTTTCTCAGTCACATCGCACAGCCGCTTTGCGCTTTCGGATACCTTACCCGCCGCAAAAGTGGCAGCATTGTCGCCGTTATAGCCGTCGATTTTGGCTCCTAAGTCAATGCTGACTATGTCGCCTTCCCTTATGACTCTTTTCTTGCTCGGAATACCGTGAATGACCTCATCATTTATGGAAATGCATGCCGTGGCAGGAAAACCGTACAAATGCAGGAAATTAGGTTCTGCGCCCTGCTTTTTTATATAGTCATATGCAATTTTGTCAATTTCCCAGGTTGTTATGCCCGGTCTGACAGCCTCGCCTGCCACTTGTAATGCTTCCGCAGAGATTATACATGCTTTTTGAATAAGCTCCAACTCTCTTGCGGTCTTGAGCACTATCATGCTTAATCCTCCAATGCTTTGAAGGTGAGAGCGGTAGTGTCCGCTACCTCTTCCTGACCTTCGACTATGCGAAGAATACCCTTCTTCTCATAGTAATCCTTCAACGGTTCTGTCTGCTGATGATATGTGTTCAGTCTGTCGAGAACCGTCTCGGGCATATCGTCTTTACGCTGAACTAAATTGTCTCCGCACGCATCGCACACGCCGTCAACCTGAGGCTTCTTGTACTGAGTGTGATATGTTGCGCCGCACTTCAAGCATACGCGTCTGCCCGAAAGCCTTGCAGCAATTTTCTCATCGGGAACCTCGATATCGATAACTCTGTCAATTCTGACATTCATCTTATCAAGTGCTTCTGCCTGCGGAATTGTTCTCGGAAAGCCGTCAAGAATAAAACCGTTTTTGCAGTCGTCTTCTTTAAGTCTTTCGTCGATTATACCGATAACCACCTCGTCGGGGACGAGAGCACCGGCGTCGATAAAGGATTTTGCTTTGAGTCCCATTTCGGTTCCGTTTGCCATAGCTTCACGCAAAATATTGCCTGTCGATACAGCGGGAATCGAAAGCTTTTCGCAGATTTTTTCAGCCTGCGTACCTTTGCCTGCTCCGGGAGCACCTAAAAGTATAAGGTTCATAACAATCTCCTTTTCTTTTAATCAAGGAATCCCTTGTAATGACGCATCATCATCTGGCTTTCGAGCTGCTTGACAGTTTCAAGAGCAACACCTACCAGGATGATTACCGAGGTACCGCCGAGTGAAAGGCTTACCTGATGCTTGAACGCACCCGTAATCTGTGAGAAGAGTATCGGGTAAAGCGCTACAACAGAGAGAAGCAATGCACCTACAAGTGTAAGTCTTGACAACACCTTGGTGATGTAATCCGAAGTGGGCTTACCGGGACGAATGCCGGGGATTGCACCGCTGTTTTTACGGATATTGTTTGCCATTTCAATAGGATTGTACTGAATTGCCGCATAGAAATATGCGAAGAATATGATCAATACAAAGTACATAATTCCGTATGCCCAATGCGTTGATTCAAAGATTTTGAAGAAGCCTTCCCAGAAGCCGTCCTCTTTAACAGTTACGAACATCTGAATTGTGGGGGGCAACGAGAGGATTGAAGAAGCGAAGATAATTGGGAGAACGCCGCACATATTTACCTTGATGGGCATATGAGTGTTCTGTCCGCCGTACATCTTGCGTCCTACGACTCTCTTTGCGTACTGAACGGGAATTCTTCTCTCGGCGTTGTCCATCCAAACGATGAACGCAACCATAAGAATAAGTGAAACCGCTGCTATCGGAACGATTGCGAAATATGCGCCGCCCTTATCCATATAGGTATAAAGGTTATAAATCGTGGTGGGCATTCTCGAAACGATACCTGCGAAAAGTATAATTGAAATACCGTTGCCGATACCCTTTTCGTTTATCTGCTCGCCGAGCCACATAATAAATGTCGAACCTGCCGTATAGCAGAGGATAACTGCTACTGCCTGGAACACTGCCCAGAAGCCTGTATAATTCGCACCGCTTGCGTCTGTCGTAAGATAGCCGCGTGAACGGATATAGAAGAAATAAGCGGTACTTTGCATAAGTGCAAGGGCAACCGAAGTATAACGGGTGATTGAAGAAAGTTTCTTTCTGCCCTCTTCGCCTTCCTTTGCGAGCCTCTCAAGTGCGGGAATCGCAACTGTAAGAAGCTGAATGATGATAGATGCGTTGATGTACGGAGTAATCGACATTGCGAAAAGTGTACCGTAGTTGAACGCATCACCTGTCATCATGCTGAGATAAGTCATAAAGTTATTGGCTTCAGCGTCCGTAATAAGTCCGCTGCCGATTTCAACAAACGGAACCGGAATAGCCGCACCAATTCTGAACACAAGAATGATGAATGCCGTATAAAGAATCTTTTTACGAAGATCTGCGACCTTCCATGCATTGATAAGTGTTTGAATCACTTCAGATCACCTCAGCCTTTCCGCCGGCTGCTTCGATTTTCTGCTTAGCCGAATCGGAATAAGCATTAACCTTAACAGTAAGCTTTTTGCTGATTTCACCGTTTCCGAGTATTTTTACTCCGTCAAGAGCTTTTTTGATAAGACCTGCATTGATAAGTGCTTCAATATCAACCGTTGCGCCGTCTTCAAATGTCTTGTCGAGAGCCGATACGTTTACTGTTGCAATTTCCTTAGCGAAAATGTTGTTGAATCCACGCTTGGGAATTCTTCTCTGCAAAGGCATCTGACCGCCTTCAAAACCGGGACGCATACCTCTGCCTGCACGGGCTTTCTGACCCTTATGACCTTTACCGGCGGTTTTACCCTGACCCGATGCGGGACCGCGACCGATACGCTTAACGCTCTTCTTTGAGCCTTCAGCCGGTGAGAGTTCGTGCAATTTCATACTTCGCACCTCCTTAGCCTTCTGTTACATCGATAAGATGAGAAATCTTCTTAATCTTACCCTGAGTCTGAGGATTATCAGGCTGAACTGATTTGTCCCCGATTTTTCTGAGACCGAGTGCATGTGCTGTGGCAATCTGGTCTTTCTTGGAACCGATAAGGCTCTTTTTAAGAGTTACTGTTAAATTAGCCATTTTCACACACTCCTTATCCTAAAATTTCATTTACGGACTTACCGCGGATAGCTGCAACCTCATCAGCATTGCGCAGCTGTGAAAGTCCGTCGATTGTAGCTCTAACTACATTACAGGGATTGTTTGAACGAAGAGCCTTGGAACGAATGTCCTTAATGCCTACCGTCTCAACAACCGCACGAACGGGACCGCCTGCGATAACGCCGGTACCGGGAGCAGCGGGTTTCATAAGAACTACGCCTGCGCCGAACTTACCGACAACCTCGTGAGGAATCGTTGTGCCTTTAAGAGCAACCTTAATAAGGTTTTTCTTAGCGTCCTCGATACCCTTGCGGATAGCGTCCGGAACTTCGCCCGATTTACCGATACCGAAACCTACTGTTCCGTTACCGTCGCCAACAACTACCAAAGCGGAGAACTTAAAGATACGGCCGCCCTTAACAGTCTTGGAAACACGGTTGATCGTAATAACTTTTTCCTGTAATTCCATTGTTGAAGCATCAATTTTGTTTGCCATTTTTCTGTTCTCCTTTCTTAGAAGTTAAGTCCGCCCTCGCGAGCGCCTTCAGCGAGTTCCTGAACTCTGCCGTGATATACATAACCGCCTCTGTCGAATACAACATCCTTGATGTTCTTCTCGAGGGCTCTTTCTGCCAATTTCTTGCCAACTGCACGAGCAGCATCTTTGTTTCCGCCGTACTCCTTGAACTCCTTCTCAACCGTTGACGCAGAAACAAGCGTTGTGCCTGTTGTGTCGTCGATCAACTGAGCGTAGATATTCTGAAGAGAGCGGAAAACATCAAGGCGGGGGCACTCAGCAGTGCCGGAAACCTTAGAGCGAACTCTTGTGTGGCGTTTAAGTCTTGCCTTATTGCTATCAGGCCTACTAACCATGTAAATACACTCCTTTTATTATTTTCCGCCTTTACCGGCTTTACCTTCTTTGCGACGGATATGCTCGTCAGCATACTTGATACCTTTGCCTTTATAGGGCTCGGGGGGACGCTTCTCGCGTACTTCTGCTGCGAACTGTCCGACCATCTGCTTGTCGGGACCGGAAATAACGATTTTGTTGGGACTGGGAACTTCGATTGAAATTCCGTCTGCTTCGGGTATGATTACCTGATGTGAATAGCCGATGTTGAGAACAAGGTCCTTGCCCTGCTTAGCTGCACGGTAACCTACGCCGTTAACTTCAAGCTCCTTGGAATAACCTTCTGTAACACCGATTACCATATTGTTGATAAGTGTACGGGTCAAACCGTGAAGTGATTTGTTAAGATTAGACTCGTCGGGACGAGTAACTTTAATTTCGCCGTTTTCCATAGCAACGTTCATATTGCTGTGTACTGTCTTGGTAAGAGTACCTTTCGGTCCCTTTACGGTAACAGTACTGCCGTCGATTTTAACATCAACGCCTGCAGGAACAGCGATGGGCTGTCTGCCGATTCTTGACATACTGTAACCTCCTTACCAAACAAACGCAAGAACTTCGCCGCCTACATTGGCTTTGCGTGCGTCCTTGTCTGTCATAACGCCCTTTGATGTGGAAAGAATTGCGATACCGAGGCCTTTGATTACCTTAGGCATATTTTCGCAATCTGTGTATATACGCAGACCAGGCTTTGAAACTCTGCGTAAACCGGTGATTACCGATGACTTGTTGGGACCGTACTTGAGTTCAATCTCAATAACGCCCTGTTTGCCGTCGTCTTCAACCTTAAATCCTTTGATATATCCTTCATCAACAAGAATCTGAGCAATTGCCTTTTTCATGTTTGATGCAGGAACCTTAACGGTATCGTGCTTTGCTGAATTCGCATTACGAATTCTTGTAAGCATATCGCCGATTGTATCGGATATTTGCATACTTTTGCCTCCTTTGCAATTGCTCTTGATTACCAGCTTGCTTTCTTAACGCCGGGGATCTGTCCCGCATGTGCCAACTTTCTGAAACAAATACGGCATACACCGTACTTACGGAGATAAGCGTGCGGCCTACCGCAGATCTTACATCTGTTGTGTTCTCTTGTTGAGTATTTGGCAGTTCTTGACGCCTTAACCTTCATTGATTTCTTAGCCACTTGTTATCCCTCCTTATTTCTCGAACGGAGCACCCATAAGCGTTAAAAGCTCACGAGCCTCTTCGTCTGTGTTGGCAGTTGTAACGAAGCAAATGTCCATGCCGCGTAC
Organism: Eshraghiella crossota; assembly: GCA_963624605.1. Taxonomy (GTDB): domain Bacteria; phylum Bacillota; class Clostridia; order Oscillospirales; family Acutalibacteraceae; genus Fimenecus. Next base: position 16,618 of record CAVFQD010000004.1, read on the forward strand.
TGCGTCGATTTTGTCGTACTCGATTTCAGGGAAAATCAACTGCTCTTTAACGCCCATTGAGTAGTTACCTCTGCCGTCAAATGAGTTGGGATTGATACCTCTGAAGTCTCTTACTCTCGGAAGTGCGAGATTGAAGAATCTGTCTAAGAATTCATACATTCTGTCGCCTCTGAGCGTTACCTTGACGCCGATTGTCATTCCTTCACGGATTTTGAAGTTAGCGACTGACTTTTTAGCCTTACATTCAACAGGCTTCTGACCTGTGATGATTGAAAGGTCGTTGATGATGGAGCCTACAACCTTTGAGTTGTCCTTAGCTTCACCGCAGCCAACGTTAATGATAATCTTGTCAAGCTTCGGGATCTGCATAACGCTCTTGTAGCCGAACTTTTTCTGAAGTGCAGGAGCAACTTCATTTTTGTACATTTCTTTAAGTCTTGCTGCCATGTGTTATGTCCCTCCCTTATTCAAACTGAGCGTTGCACTTTTTGCAAACTCTCATTTTTTTATTGTCGCTGCCGATTGCGTGGCCTACTCTTGTAGCCTTACCGCATTTCGGGCAAACAAGCTGAACCTTGTCAGCGTACAGAGCGCTCTCTGCCTTGATAAGTCCGCCGGGCTCACCCATCTGACGGGGCTTAACATGCTTTGTTACCATGTTTACACCCTCAACGATAACCTTACCTTCGGAAGGGCTTACCTGCATGACCTTGCCCTGTTTGCCACGGTTTTTGCCGTTGATTACCACAACGGTATCACCTGTTTTAACATGAACCTTATTCATTATCAGGCACCTCCTTAAAGTACTTCGGGAGCGAGCGAAAGGATCTTCATATAATCCTTATCACGAAGCTCTCTTGCTACCGGTCCAAAGATACGAGTACCTCTGGGGGTCTTATCATCTTTAATCAAAACTGCTGCGTTTTCGTCGAAACGGATATAAGTACCGTCGTCTCTGCGAACACCGCTGCACGATCTTACGACTACTGCTTTAACTACATCGCCTTTTTTAACAACGCCGCCGGGTGCTGCTTTTTTGACAGATGCAACTATAACATCGCCTATATTAGCATACCTTCTGCCTGAACCACCGAGTACACGAATGCACATAATTTCTTTCGCACCGGTGTTATCGGCAACTTTGAGGTAAGTCTGTTGTTGTACCACAGTAATTTCCTCCTTAGAAAATTATTTCGCTTTCTCGATGATTTCTACAACACGCCATCTCTTGTCTTTCGAGAGAGGACGGGTTTCCATAACAAGAACCTTGTCGCCTACGCCACACTGGTTGTTCTCGTCATGAGCCTTGATTTTAACTGTACGGTTGACGATCTTCTTGTAAAGCGGATGCTGAACTCTGTCTTTAATTGAAATAACTACAGTTTTGTCCATTTTATCGCTTGTTACGATACCAACCTGAGTTTTTCTGAGATTTCTTTCACTCATTACGATTGTCCTCCCTTTCCTTAGCCTTCGTTGCCGTGTAATTCGATATCACGGATTACTGTTTTAACTCTTGCAATATCTTTCTTAACAGCACTGATACGCATTGGATTATCGAGTTGGTTGATGGCCTGCTGGAAGCGTAACTTGAAAAGCTCGTCCTTCAACTCCAAGAGTTTAGCATCCAACTCTGAGGGGGAGAGTTTTTTGATTTCATTTGCTTTCATTATTGCTCACCATCCTCTTCTTGTTCTGCCTTGGTAACAAACTTGCACTTGACGGGAAGCTTGTTAGCTGCAAGACGCATAGCCTCACGGGCTGTCTCCTCCGGAACACCTGCAATCTCGAACATTACTCTGCCGGGCTTAACGACTGCAACCCAGTATTCGGGCGAGCCTTTACCTGAACCCATTCGGGTCTCGGCAGGTTTCTCTGTGATGGGCTTATCCGGGAAGATTTTTATCCAAACCTGACCGCCACGCTTAATGTATCTTGTCATAGCGATACGGGCAGCTTCGATCTGATTTGCTGTAATCCAAGCAGGCTCAAGAGACACAAGACCGAAATCACCGTAGTTGACCTTATTACCTCTTGTAGCGGTACCGGTCAAACGACCTCTCTGAACTCTGCGGTATTTAACTCTCTTAGGTAACAACATTATTTTGTGCCTCCTTCCTTGCGAGGCTTGCGGCTGTCGTGAAGAACCTCACCCTTGTAAATCCAGACCTTAACGCCGATACGACCGTAGGTTGTCTTTGCCTCTGCAAAGCCGTAGTCAATATCCGCACGGATGGTCTGAAGCGGGATAGTACCTTCATGATAGCTCTCGGAGCGTGCGATTTCCGCACCGCCGATACGGCCGCTAACCTGTGTCTTAATACCTTTAGCACCGAGCTTCATCGTTCTGCCGATTGACTGCTTGAGAGCGCGTCTGAAAGAAATTCTTCTTTCAAGCTGAGAAGCGATGTTCTCTGCAACGAGCTGAGCGTTGAGGTCGGGCTGCTTGATTTCAATAATGTTTACGAAAACCTCTTTGTCACCGCCGAGCATTTGCTTGCAGGTAGCTTTGAGCTTTTCGATTTCTGCGCCGCCCTTACCGATAACCATACCGGGCTTTGCGCAATGAATATTGACACGAACTCTCTTCGTGTCTCTTTCGATTTCTACCTTCGGCACACCTGCGGGAGCAAGTGATTCAAGGAGATACTTACGGAGCTTTACGTCCGATACAAGAGTATCGCCGAAATCTTTTTTGTCGGAGTACCAACGCGACTCCCAATCCTTAATAACACCGATACGAAGTCCGGTAGGATTTATTTTCTGACCCATTGTATTACCTCCTCCTCACTTATTCTGCTTCTTTAAGCACAAGATAAATGTGCGAAGTCTTTTTGTTAATTCTGTATGCACGGCCCTGAGCTCTCGGTCTGATTCTCTTGAGCGTGGGACCTTGGTCAACATGGCAAGACGAAATGTAAAGTCTTGATGTGTCCATGTCTTTGTTTTCTGCATTTGCCATTGCTGATTTCAAAAGCTTTTCAAGCGGTTCACACGCAGCCTTGGGTGTGTACTTGAGAATAGCTAATGCTTCATCGCAAGGCTTGTTTCTGATTAAGTCAAGTACGATCTGAACCTTACGGGGCGCGATGCGTACATTTGTTACCTTTGCCGTTGCTTCCATTAGTTAATACACTCCTTTCGACTGATTATTTACCGTTATTTGAAGTCTTTGAACCGGCATGACCCTTAAAGGTTCTTGTCGGTGCAAATTCACCAAGCTTATGACCTACCATATCTTCGGTAACATATACCGGAACATGCTTTCTGCCGTCATGAACAGCAAATGTATGTCCGACAAAGTCCGGGAATATAGTAGAGCTGCGGCTCCATGTTTTAAGAACGATTTTTTCGCCGTTCTTGTTCATTTCCTGAACCTTTTTGAGCAACTTGGGTTCCACAAAAGGTCCTTTTTTAGTACTTCTGCTCATAATCTACACTCCCTTCTCTTATTTACCGTTACGGCGTTTAACAATCATCTTGTTAGAAGCCTTTTTCTTATTTCTTGTCTTATAGCCAAGAGCAGGTTTGCCCCAAGGTGTGCAGGGACCGGGACGACCGATCGGAGACTTACCTTCACCACCGCCGTGCGGGTGGTCGTTCGGGTTCATGACAGAACCGCGGACTGTGGGTCTGATACCCAAGTGGCGTGTACGGCCTGCTTTGCCGAGCTTGACATTTTCATGGTCGGTGTTGCCGACAGTACCGATTGTTGCTTTACATTCAGCTGAAACATTGCGAAGCTCGCCCGAAGGGAGACGAAGAAGCGCAAAGCCGTTTTCCTTAGCCATAAGCTGTGCGGAGTTACCTGCCGCTCTTGCCAACTGACCGCCTCTGCCGGGATAAAGCTCAACATTGTGAACAACCGTACCGGTGGGGATATCCTTGAGTTTAAGTGCGTTACCGACTTTGATGTCCGCCTGAGCACCCTCTTCTACCTTGTCGCCTACTTTAAGACCGACGGGAGCAAGGATATATCTCTTCTCGCCGTCCTCGTATTCAACAAGTGCGATGTGAGATGAACGGTTGGGATCGTATTCAATCGTAAGAACGGTTGCTACGCCCTCTTTATCTCTCTTGAAGTCGATAATTCTGTATTTTCTTCTGTTTCCGCCGCCCTTATGACGAACGGTAATTCTTCCGTAGCTGTTACGGCCTGCGTTCTTTTTGAGAGGAGCAAGGAGACTTCTCTCGGGAGCGACCTTTGAAAGCTCGGAATAATCCGTAACCGACATATTACGTCTTGAGTTGATAGTCGGCTTATAGACCTTAATAGACATTTTTTCACTCTCCTTAATAACGGCTTAGCGGAGCTGTCTTTACTCCATACATTACCGTTGAGTTATTACATCATTCCGTCGAAGAATTCAATGGTCTTGCTGTCTTCCGTAAGAGTAACAACAGCCTTTTTCCAAGACTCTGTGTAACCCTCGAATCGACCGTATCTTCTCAAATGACCCTTGCAGTTCATTGTGTTGACCTTAGCGACCTTAACGCCGAAAAGTTTTTCAACAGCTTCTTTAATTTCGGGTTTTGTAGCATCCTTGGCAACCTTGAAGGAATATTTCTTCTCGGCAGTGCCCATCATGCTTTCCTCTGTAATTACCGGACGGAGGATAATATCCTGAGCAAATTTCATTATGCATATACCTCCTCAATCTTTGAAACCGCATCCTTAACAACAACGATTGTGTTGCAGTTGAGAATATCGTAAACGTTAAGTGTGTTTACAAGAGAAACCTTTGTACCCTCAATGTTGCGGGCGCTTCTGTAAACTACATCGTCTTTCTCGGGGAGAACGATAAGAGTTTTCTTGCCTGCCTTGACAGCCGAAAGAACTCCTGCCATTTCCTTTGTCTTGATTGCGTCCATCGAAAGTGAGTCAACAACGATCATTTCGTTTTCTGCAACCTTTGTCGAAAGAGCGGACTTCATAGCGAGTCTCTTAACCTTTTTGTTAACATCGATACCGTATTCACGGGGCTTCGGGCCGAGTGCGATACCGCCGTGTGTCCACTGCGGAGATCTTGTTGAGCCCTGTCTTGCACGACCTGTTCCCTTCTGTCTCCACGGCTTTTTACCGCCGCCCGAAACTTCGGAACGAGTAAGTGTTGACTGAGTGCCCTGACGCTGTGCCGCAAGGTAGCTTACTACCATGAGGTGCATAGCCGACATGTTGGGTTCGATTGCGAAGATACCGTCGTTAAGCTCGATATCAGAAACTTTCTTACCTGCTTTATCCAATACTGCTAATTTAGCCATTCTTCAACACTCCTTTCTTACTTACTCTTAACTGTGTCTGCGAGAACAACAATTCCGCCCTTGGGTCCGGGAATGGCGCCCTTGATAGCGATGAGATTGTTTTCAACATCAACCTTTACTACGTCAAGATTCTGGATTGTAACTCTCTCTGCACCGAGGTGACCTGCGAGCTTCTTTCCCTTGTAAACTCTTGACGGATCCGAACAAGCACCCAAGGAACCTGCGTGTCTTGCTACGGGACCTGTACCGTGTGATTCTTTAAGTCTCGAGAAGTTCCATCTCTTGATTGCGCCTGCGGTACCTTTACCCTTGCTTGTACCTACAACGTCAACTCTGTCGCCCGCTGCGAAAACGTCTGCTTTGAGAACATCGCCTACGTTAAGAGCGTCTGTGTCGTCGAGTCTGAACTCTCTGAGTACTTTCTTCGGTGCAACGTTTGCCTTCTTGAAGTGACCTGCTTCAGGCTTGTTGACTCTTGTGATTTTAACATCACCGAAGCCTACCTGAACCGCAGCGTAACCGTCGTTTTCAACGGTCTTCTTCTGAACGACTGTGCACGGACCTGCTTCAACGACCGTAACGGGGATTACTTTACCGTCTTCGTCGAAAAGCTGAGTCATACCGATCTTTTTACCAATAAGACCTTTTTTCATTTTTATTTCCTCCTTTGGTTATTGGTTGGCTCTCGCCAACTTGACCTGTAAGCGTAAAGCGAAATTACTTAATTTCAACTTCAACGCCTGCGGGAAGCTCAAGACTTGTAAGAGCCTCAACGGTTTTGTTTGAGGGTCTTAAAATGTCGATAAGCCTTTTGTGCGTTCTCTGCTCAAACTGTTCACGGCTGTCCTTGTACTTATGAACCGCACGAAGGATAGTAACAACTTCCTTCTCTGTGGGAAGCGGAACAGGACCCGAAACCTGAGCGCCTGTGCGCTTTGCGGTTTCAACAATCTTCTCTGCTGCCTTATCGACAACATCGTGATCGTAGCCTTTAAGTCTGATTCTGATTTTTTTGCCTTTTGCTGCTGCCATTGGTTTTGCCTCCTTAAAAAATTAGGGCAATGCTTTTTAACAACCTTGCCGGGCGTTCCCACCCTCTGCAATATAAAAATCCGAAAAATTTCGGACGGTTAAAAAGCACACAGTTTCTCCTTGTTTCACGCAGTTGGGGTACGCTACATAAGGGAAAACATATAATTTCGCCCGGTTTGTAATCGGACATACTCCGTGATAATTCCCTGCATCAAAGTGCAGCCACCTATCACATCATCGCATATCATAACGCCGGTAAATGGGCATAATTCGCCTATTCCACAGCGTGCCTAGGTATTTTATCACATAACTTTGTCAAATGCAACAACTTTTTATAAAAAAGTTCGTGAAAAAAGCCGAAAATTTTTAATAATAGACAGTGTGCTTTTCGTCACCACAACATTTAGTGCTTTCCGCCGTTTTTTCTCAAAAAGCACGCCGCCGAAGGTCGTTTTCTGACCCTCGGCGCACGCTGCTTTTGTTATATATATTATAATGGTATAGGAAAAATCAAAAATATTCGACTTCTTTTTCGGGGAAAATCTCGTCCTTAAGCACCCTCATCGGAGCCTCTTCAAGCAGATGCCTGAGCATTCCTTCGGAGATGCTTTCAGGAAATTCTTCGATTTTGTCAAGAAGCCTGTTGTTTCTTCTTCTGTGCGAATGGGCGTCGGTTGCGACAAAATCCGCAAATCCTCTGAGTATAAGCGCCTCGGTAAATTCCTGCATTTCTTCTCCGCCGTGTCCCGCAAGAGAAGAAGCGTTTACCTGAAACATACAGCCCATATCCCACAGCTCGTTTACGATTTCGGGATTTTGTGCAAAAGTAATATATCTCTCCGGGTGCGCGATTATCGGAATATACCCCCTGCCGAGGATTTCCTCTGCGTATATAACAGCTCTTTCGGAGTCAAAAGGTTTGAGTGTGTATTCGCAGAGCATATATCTGCTTTTGCCGAGCGTGAGTCCGTCAAGTTCTCCCGCCGTGAACACCTTGCTGTTGAGGAAAACCTCGGCTCCGTAGGTCACAGCCACCTTATGCTCAACGCTTTCAAGCATATCCTCAAAGCTCTCAATTGCCTCATCGCGGTTGTAAAGGAATTCGTCAATCCGTTCAAAATCAGTAAAGTGCGGAGTTGCAATCACGGCTTGGATATTGTTATGCGCCGCAGTCCTCAGCATCTCGGCGGACTCCTCAATATCGGGAGCACCGTCATCTATTCCGGGTAAAATATGACAATGAATATCAATCACAAAATTACCTCCGTCAATTATTCTCCGCTTCCGCCTTTTCCTCTGCGGCAACCTCAGCCTCAACCTCTTCGACCGTAACCGGCTTTTTCCTGAAAATATGGATAACGCCGTCGTCGTTGAGAACCTTGAGTACCATAATACTTATCGGCAAAAGGAAAAGTCCTATAAAGCCGAAGAGACGGGTGCCAACATACATTGCGGTAATCGTAACATATGCGGGAAGTCCGAGCTGGGAAGCCACAAGCTTTGGTTCGATTATCTGCCTTATAACGGTAATTATCGCATAAACCGCAAGTATGCCGATACCGAAGCCGATATGATCCGTAAGCAGCGACCAAACTCCCCACGGTATCAATATTGTACCCGTTCCGAGCACGGGAAGAATGTCAACTATTGCGGTTATGAGCGAAATCGCAAAAATGTATCCGCCCGTATACACACCTATTATTTTAAGGAACGAGAGCCCGATAACCATTTCCGAGAAAGTAACCAGAATGATTATACAGTACGCCTTTGCCATTTTGCCGAGCGTCGAGAAAAGTATATTCTTTGTTCTGACGATTTTTGCAGCATTTCTTTCACCTGCAAGCTTCAGTGTAAGATTGCGCAAAGACGCATAATCCGAGGTCATAAAGCAGCCCGATACTATTGCGACGATAATTCCGACAGCAATCATAGGTATTTGCTTAGCCGTGCCCCATACGGCACCTATCGGTGAAGCGAGCCACGAAAAGTCCATACTTCCGGTTTTTTCAACCGCAGAGGCTGCGGTATCGTTGACAGGCGCGTCGGAGCCGAGCACCTTTGTAAGTGCTTCCTGCGCATAGGCGGAAAGGCTTGTCCTGAGGCTGTCCGGCAATATCGTAAGCTTCGTTTCAATCCATACGCCTACCTGTTCAATAAACAGAGATGTGTTCTCCAGCTTCAGCATCAGATAATCAAAAAATGACTTCATTTCCGAAAACAGCTTCATCAAAGCAAGCACTATTATCGAGCCGAGCACCACAAAGCAAAACACAACGAGCAGCGCCGAAAATATTCCCCGTCCGCCGTGAGCCTTCTTGGTAAGGTAATTAACAGGCTTCTGTAACACCGTAGCCACAAAAAGCGCAGTTAAAAACGGGAGACATATCCCGAAAGCGTATTTGAAAAACAAGAAAAACAATCCGATAATTACGGCAAAGTACATAATGTTTATTAAAAATCTTCGCCTTTTTTCCGTTGTATTCATTTTGAACCTCCTTATAAACGCTTTATTATTATACATTTTATACTATTTTTTGAAATCTTACAACGCAAATATTTATCTTTTATAGAAAATTTATTTTTTGTCCTTTTTTTCTTTATTATTGTTTTGAAATGTGATAAACTTTTATGTGAATAAATATATCATAATATAGGATGTGAGAAAATGTATATAGCAGTTATGGGTTACGGTACCGTAGGCTCGGGCGTTGTAGAAGTATTTCTCAAGAACCATGACAGCATTATCAAAAAATGCGGACAGTCACAGCTTGATTTGAAATACATTCTCGACCTTCGCGATTTCCCGAACGACCCTAACAAGGATAAGTTCACAAAGGACTTTAACGATATTCTCAATGATGACGAGGTTAAAATCGTAGTCGAAACCATGGGCGGACTTCATCCCGCTTTTGAATTTGTTTCAAGCCTTCTCAAGGCCGGAAAGAGCGTTGTGACCTCAAACAAAGAGCTTGTTGCGGCTAAAGGCTATGAGCTTCTCTCCATTGCGGAGGAAAACAATGTAAACTTCCTGTTTGAGGCTTCGGTAGGCGGCGGTATTCCGATTATCAGGCCTATCTCCCAGTGCCTTGCCGCAAACGAAATCAATGAGATTGCAGGCATACTCAACGGAACGACAAACTTTATCCTCACCATGATGATTGAAAAGAATATGAGCTTTGACGACGCTCTCAAATTGGCGCAGGAGAACGGCTATGCCGAAAAGGATCCGACGGCGGACATTGAAGGTCAGGACGCTTGCAGAAAAATTTGCATTCTCGCTTCTCTCTGCTTCGGAAAGCATGTTTATCCCGACAGCGTTCACACCGAGGGCATTACCAAGGTTACTCTCGCCGATGTTGCATATGTAAACAATCTCGGCGGAGTTATCAAGCTTATCGGCAGAGCAAAAAGGCTTGATGACGGCAAAATTTCGGCACTTGTCAGTCCCTGTGTCGTTATGTCGTCCTCACAGCTTGCAAATGTAAGCGATGTTTTTAACGCAATTCTTGTCAGAGGCGACGCTATCGGCGATGTGGTATTCTACGGCAGAGGCGCGGGTAAGCTTCCGACCGCAAGTGCGGTTGTCGCAGATGTTATCGACTGTGCAAAGCACACCAAGCGCAAGAAGATTTTCGGCTGGGGTCCGAGCGAGGACGGCTATGTCGAAAACTACGAAGAGCTTGACACCGCTCTTTTCGTCCGTGCAACGGCAGCAGATGCCGAAAAGGCAAAAGAAGCGGTCAAGGCAGTGTTCCCGACCGTAAAATTCGTTTCAAGAGACAATCAGCCCGCAGACGAATTCGCTTTTGTAACCGAAAGCGAAAAGGAAAAGAACCTTGTTGCAAAGCTCAACTCAATAAACGAAATCAAACCCTGCTCTGTAATCAGAGTATCGGATTATTGATATTTGGAGGATGATTTATGGGACTTATAGTTCAGAAATTCGGCGGAAGCTCCGTTGCAAACGCCGAGCGAGTAATGAATGTCGCTCGAATCGTTACGGATACCTACCGTCAGGGAAATGATGTCGTTGTAGTTGTTTCCGCACAGGGAGACACCACGGACGATCTCATTGCAAAGGCTCACGAAATAAACGAAAAGCCGTCAAAAAGAGAGCTTGATATGCTTATGACCTCGGGCGAGCAGATTTCAATCGCTCTTCTCTCAATGGCTATTGAAAAATTGGGGTGCCCGGCAGTTTCGCTTCTCGGCTGGCAGGCAGGCTTCAACACAAGCTCGGCATACGGCTCGGCAAGAATCAAATCAATTAAGACAGCCCGCCTCAAATCGGAGGTTGACCGCCACAACATTGTAGTTGTCGCAGGATTCCAGGGCATTAACAAGTATGACGACCTCACAACTCTCGGCAGAGGCGGCAGCGACACAAGCGCAGTTGCTATTGCCGCAGCCATGCACGCTGACCGTTGCCAGATATTCACCGATGTCGAGGGCGTATTCACCGCAGACCCGAGAAAGGTTCCGAACGCTCAGAAGCTTCAGGAAATAACCTATGACGAAATGCTTGAATTGGCTACTCTCGGCGCGCAGGTTCTCAATAACCGCTCAGTAGAAATGGCAAAAAAATACAATGTTGAACTCGAGGTTCTCTCAAGTCTCAAGAGAGTTCCCGGAACGATCGTTAAGGAGGTCGCAAAAATGGAAAAAATGCTCGTAAGAGGTGTAACTAAGGATACGGATGTTGCACGCATTTCAATAACAAACATTCCCAACATTCCCGGCATTGCTTTCAAGCTTTTCTCAAAGCTTGCACACGCAAACATCAATGTTGATATAATTCTTCAGTCAGTCGGCAGAGACGGCACAAAGGACATTACCTTTACCGTTTCAAAAGACAATACCGAGGGCGCTGTCGAAGCTATTCACAAAACCTTTGACATTGACGACAAGAACATCATCTGCGACACAAGCGTAGCAAAAATTTCAATCGTCGGTGCCGGTATGGAATCGCACCCCGGTACCGCTTCCAAGATGTTTGAGGCTCTCTTTGAGCACGACATCAACATTGATATGATTTCAACAAGCGAAATCAAGATTTCCGTTCTTATCGACGCCAAGGACGCAGACCGTGCCGTTTCCGCGGTTCACAAGGCGTTCTTCCCCGAGGAATAAGGTATATAAAGATAAAATTAAGGCTTTATGAGGGAACTCATAAAGCCTTTTTGATATGCTTTTTTCAGTTTACCGAATATGCCGTCATCCATGACTCCACAACCGTATCAAATTCTTCACCCTTGAGAGCTTCAAGGCATTCCTGCCTGTATTCCTCAAACAGCTCGTCCGAAGTGATGTCGGATCTCGTTACGGTAAAAATATAATCGCCGACGGAAAAGCTTGCCGTAGAACCGACCTCAATACTCTTTACATTGTCGAAAAATCCGTCCGGATATTTTGAAGAGGTCTTATCGATTACGACAACCGAATCCGTAACCGCAACATTATCCGCATAGGATGAAGCGTCGTCAACGGAAGCCATACCCTCGTTGATTTCGTTTGCCATACGGTTAAAGACCTCCGTCATTGCCTGCCTGTCCGTCTCCGAAAGAGAAACCGTGTTGTTGTTCTCGTCAACCGTGGTCAAAAATCCGGTTGCCGACCTGAACGCCACAAAATTATTGCCGAAGTAATCTTTAAGCTCGCTGTCCGATACGGGCGAATCGCCGTTTTCGGAATAATAGACCTCCATAAGCCGCGTTTCAAAGCATTTGCTCTCCTCAATCTTATAAAGGTCATTTTTCGACACGCCTATTCCCTCATAATATTTTGAGAACAAATGCCAATATGAATCGACCGTGCTTGAAAGAGTTGATTTTTCCTCAAGCGTTAAATCAAGTCCTCTGTTGGCAAACTCGGAATTTATCGCAACATATCTTATAAGCATATTGTTCGCAAGTCCGGTCACATCGGTCTCGCCGCTCTCCGACGCCTGCCTTTCGGCAAGGTCGGTAAAGTACGCATAAACTCCCTTTCCGATTTTTGCAGAATTCACACGCACCTTTGCATTTTTGCCGCACGAGCACAGTGTCAAAAGCAAAATCAGCGACAGCATCAGTGCCGTTATCCTTTTTTTCACATTTCCACCGCCTTTATTCGTATAAAACCGTAACAATTATATTGCTGTCAGCGGTTATTTTTCTGTTCGTCAAGATATTCCTGCAACAGTCTCTCCTTGAGCTGTTCTCTCTCCTCTGCCATTCTTGCCTTTTTGGCATACGCTTTTTTATTCCTGCCTATCTTTCCGTTCTTGAGGAAAGCGACAAGGAACATTCCGATAAGTCCGCCGGAAGCCTGTATAATCTCGTCGGTCATGGTATCGGTAAGTCCGTAATCGGACATAGGCTTTGTACACTGGAGCGAAAGTCCGTATATCCTGTCCATTGAAAATTCATAGGTTTCCCATCCGATTGAAACAAAGCACGCAAAGCATACTGCGAACAGCGACGCAAGCGCCGGAGAAAGCCTCCTTTTCGGTCCCTGAACCGTACACGCAAAATCATAGGCAAACCAAGCCGAAATAAAGCCGGCAGAGAAGTGCGTTACTATATCGAAATCCGTAAAATCCGTTCTGTTGTTAAGCGTTGAGCCCACAACAACGCCGATAAAAATAAACAGATTCAGCATTGTCTGGGTCAAATAGTCGACTCTTGTTATAAATGAAAATCCGCCGAATATCTGAAAGAAATCCCATAAATGCGTAAAGATAATAGCAAATATCGCTTCGAGAAATTCGACAACAGAGCCGTGAAACAGCCCGTAAACTCCCCACGCAAGCAAGCCTATTCTTAAAACTATCCAAAGTATCTTATGCGAAACGGGCAGAAATCCCGTTTCAAATCTTTCGTTCATCCGTCAGTTTCCTTTACTTGAATTTTGCAATCATACCTGCGGTTTTTTCTCCGTCGGATTTTGAACCTACAAGGTCTCCGTCCGCAGAAAGAGTTGAGCCGCAAGCGATATATTTACCGCCCGAAAGCACACATACGCTTTCAAATCTGTCCTCGCGGGATCCGCCGTAGCCCTCAACCGAGGTAATCTGACCGGTTGCGCCGAGCGTTACGATAATGCCGTCCGCAGCGCCCTTGTTTCCGACCGTTTTCAAGTCTCTGTTATTCGAAGATGAATATCCGCAAACGACAAACGAGCCGTCCGAAAGCGCCGCAATTGATGTGAAGGCGTCATCCTGATAACCTCTGAACGGCGTCTGCCACGCAACGCTTCCCGACGAGGTGTATTTTACGGCATAGGCGTCATATCCGCCCTGATTGCCGACAGAGGCAAACGAATTGTCCTTTGAATTGGAGCGTCCGACAACGACGCAGCCATCCGAGGTTGCCGCTACGGAATTCGCATTGTCTATACCGCTTCCGCCGAACTGCTTAACCCACGAAACATTTCCGCCGGCGTCAAGCCTTACTATTGCGCCGTCCGCTTTACCGAAGCCGTCAAAAGCCCTCAAAGAGTCCTGTGACGAGAAGTTGCCGACAGCATAGATATTACCGTTTGAATCAGTGTCAACTCCGTTAAACGAGTCTCCGCTTGAGCCTACCGCCCTTGCAAAAACAAGGTTGCCCGACGCGTCATACTTTGTAACAAGAGCTGCGGATTTACCTGCCGCAATTCCGAGAGTCGCCGCAGCGCCGTCGCTTGAGCCTACGCTTCCTGCCGCAACAATACTTCCGTCGGGACAAACGCTTACACTGTTAAAGAAGTCAACCATACTTCCGCCGTAAGACTGTACCCACTGAATATCGCCCGAGGAATTAAACTTATATATAACCGCGTCATACTCGCCGTAATGGGTGCTGCCGAGGGTTGACGCATTGGAATAGCCTGCCGCAATAATATTACCCGAGGCGTCTGTGTCAAGGCTTCTCAATGACAGAGCGCCGTCGCTTGTTATAGCCTTGCGCCATTTGAGAATACCTGAGCTGTCAAATTTCATAAGAACCATATACGGAACGCCCGATCCCGAGGCAAGCCCTGCGAACGAGCCGTCAGAGGAGTTTGTCTGAACAAGAGAGACATATCCACCGTCCGAGGTTGCCGCAACGGCATTACAGGTGTCATTATTACTTCCGCTGAAGGTTGCGCCCCAGTTTGAGCTGTTACCGCCGGGAGTTGCCGGCGATGTGGTGTATCTTCTTGTGTAGGTTATGGTATTGCCGTCCTTATCAACAACAGGGTTACCGTTTGCGTCGGTCTGAACAAGGGTGGTTATTATTGTTTCGTTCGGAGCGGGAACGGTAATCATAGTGTGGCTGACATTTCCGTTCTTATCCGTAACGATATTACCGTCCTTGTCGGTAAGGGGAATTTCCACATCCTTGGGATGGTAAACTATTGAGGTCTTGACTTCGCCGTTTTCGTCATATACCTTTTCGCCGTTGGCATTCGTCACCTCAACAATTTCCGTTTCAAGCACAACGGTAATAGCCTCGCCGTTTTCATCGGTTACCGGAACTCCGTTTTTGTCCGTAACAACAACCGTTTCGGCATAAACCATTGTTGTAACAACCTCTCCGTTTTCATTGGTTACGGGGTTTCCGTATTCGTCCGTTACAACGACAGCCTGTCCGGGATTTGAGTTCCTTTTGCAGGCGGAAACAGTAATAAGCACCGCAAGTGTAACAGCGATTGCCGAAATTACGATTTTTTTGTTTGCTTTCATAAGCCAAGCCTCCGATTTTGTGCCTGAATATTCATACATTATTTATTTTACCATAACAAGACGCCGAATTCAATCTAATTTTTGCGCCGTTTGACGGCATTATTATGTAATAAAATACTATACAAACTTGATTTGTTGTGATATAATAATCAACTGTATAATTAGGTAAATTATTATTTTCGGCAAGTGCCGATTTATCGGAAGGAATGTGTTAAATGGCTTACAGAACGCATAATTGTAACGAATTGACTCTCGCTGACCTTGAAAAGACCGTCAGCCTCGCAGGCTGGGTCGATACAATAAGGGACCACGGCGGAGTTATTTTCATTGATTTGAGAGACCAATACGGAATTACTCAGGTTGTCGTAAACGACGATACCCTTTTGCAGGGCGTCCACAAGGAATCCGTTATTTCCGTTACGGGTAAAGTTGTCAAAAGAGACGAGGAGACCGTAAACAAAAAAATCCCGACCGGCGAGCTTGAGGTTAAGGTGTCGGAGCTTGAAATTCTCGGCACTTGCTCGGAGGCTCTTCCGTTTGAAATCGAAGACTCAATAAACACGAGGGAGGATTCGCGTCTTACCTACCGCTTCCTCGATTTAAGAAATAAGAAAATGCACGACAATATTCTTTTCCGCTCGGAGGTAGTAAGCTTCCTGCGTAAAAAGATGGAAAGCATGGGCTTCCCCGAGATAAACACGCCTATCCTTACCTGCTCTTCCCCCGAGGGCGCAAGGGACTATATCATCCCCTCAAGAAAGCACGAGGGCAAGTTCTATGCTCTGCCGCAGGCTCCCCAGCAGTTCAAGCAGCTGCTTATGGTTTCGGGCTTCGACAAGTATTTCCAGATAGCTCCCTGCTTCAGAGACGAGGACGCAAGAGCTGACCGCTCTCCGGGAGAGTTTTATCAGCTTGACTTTGAGATGGCTTTTGCAACGCAGGAGGATGTTTTTGCCGTTGCCGAAGAGGTTCTCTATGATACATTTACAAAATTCGGCGGAGGAAAGAAGGTTTCTCCCGCTCCGTTCGTTAAAATCCCGTATGAGGAATCAATGCTCAAATACGGTACAGACAAGCCCGACCTTCGCAATCCGCTTATCATAAACGATTTGACCGACTTCTTCTCCGATGTTGAGTTCAAAGCATTCCAGGGCAAGCCCGTAAGAGGCATCGTCGCTCCCTGCGGCAAATGCTCAAAAGGCTTCTTTGAAAAGCTTCTCGCATATGCTCTTGACATCGGTATGAAAGGTCTCGGCTACCTCACGGTGCTTGAGGACGGCTCTTTCAAGGGTCCCATCGACAAGTTCCTCACTCCCGAAAAGAAAGCGGAACTCACTTCGATGCTCAACCTTAAAACAGACGACACCCTGTTCTTCATCTGCGACAATATCAAGGTCGTAAACACTCTTGCGGGTCAGATAAGAACCGCACTCGGCGAACGCCTTGACATAATCGACAAGGACAGGTTCGATATGTGCTTCATCACCGACTTCCCGATGTATGAAAAGAACGACGAGGGCAAGCTCGACTTTACACACAACCCGTTCTCAATGCCTCAGGGCGGTATGGACGCCTTGCTCAATCAGGATCCGCTTACAATAAAGGCTTATCAGTACGACATTGTCTGCAACGGTGTTGAGCTCTCCTCGGGAGCTGTTCGTAACCACCGCCCCGACATTATGATTAAAGCGTTTGAGCTTGCAGGCTACTCGGAGGACGAGGTTGCAAAGCGTTTCGGCGCTTTGTTCAGAGCGTTCCACTACGGTGCTCCGCCTCACGCAGGTATGGCTCCCGGCGTTGACAGAATGATTATGCTCCTTAAGAACGAAGAGAATATCCGTGAAATCATCGCCTTCCCGATGAACTCCAACGCACAGGATATGCTTCTCGGCGCACCGAACACGGTATCCGAGCAGCAGCTTCGCGAGGTTCATATAAAGCTTCGCCGCCCCGTTCCCGAAAAATAATTTATCAGGTGATATAAATGACGATAGACAGAAACCTTGTGGAATATCTTGAAAAGCTCGGCAGGATAAGACTTACCGAAGAGGAAAAGGTTGCCGCCGAAAAGGACCTTCAGGACATTCTTACCTATATTGACACGCTCAACGAGCTTGACACCGACGGAATTGAGCCGGCGTCACATTCGTTCCCCGTCGCAAATGTAATGCGCGACGATGTCGTTACAAACAAGGCTGACACGGAAAACATACTCAAAAACGCACCCGACAGCAAGGACGGTTGCTTCGTAGTTCCGAAAACAGTTGAATGAGGTGCAGACTATGAAAAACATTTGTGAAATGACGGCGCTTGAAATTTCAGCCGCCGTAAAGAGCAAAGAAATAACCGTCGAGGAAGCGGTAAACGCCTTCTTCGACGCTATTGAAAAATATGACTCAAAGCTTCACTGCTACAATACCGTCTGCAAGGCGGAGGCTCTCGAAAGGGCAAAAGAGGTTCAACAGGGCATTGAAAGCGGAAAATATACGGGCAGACTTGCAGGCGTGCCGATAGGCGTCAAGGACAATATCTGCACAAAGGATATCCTTACAACCTGCTCGTCGAAAATTCTTGAAAACTTTGTTCCGACCTACAACGCTACCGTTATAAACCGTCTTAATGACGAGGGCATGGTTGTTATCGGAAAGCTCAATATGGACGAATTTGCAATGGGCAGCACCACGGAGACCTCGGCTACCGGCGTTACACACAACCCGTGGGATACCGAAAAGGTTCCGGGCGGAAGCTCGGGCGGTGCGGCGGCAGCCGTTGCGGCAAGGCTCGCTCCGGTTACTCTCGGCTCCGACACGGGCGGCTCTATCCGTCAGCCCTGCTCATTCTGCGGCGTTACGGGTCTTAAACCCACCTACGGTGCCGTTTCCCGTTACGGACTTGTGGCTTACGCTTCATCTCTTGACCAGATAGGCCCTATCGGCAAGGATGTTGACGACTGTGCCGCTCTTTTCTCCGTAATTCAGGGTAAAGACGAAAAAGACGGTACTTCAATGGTTTATGACAAATTCGACTTTGACAAGGCTGTTAGCGGAGATATAAAGGGCAAGAAAATCGGTATCCCCGAGGATTATCTCGGCGAGGGCATCAACGAGGATGTAAAATCCGCAATTCTTGCGGCGGCTGACAAGTTCCGTGAGCTCGGCGCAGAGGTTGAAATGTTCAAAATGCCGATTGCAAAGTATGCAATACCGACATATTACATCATCGCTTGTGCGGAGGCTTGCTCGAATCTTTCAAGATATGATGGTATCAAGTACGGCTACTCCTCAAAGAACAGCGAAAACCTTTTGGACAGATATATAATGAGCCGTTCCGAAGGCTTCGGAATGGAAGTAAAACGCAGAATAATGCTCGGCAACTTCGTTCTTTCCTCGGGCTATTACGACGCTTATTACAACAAAGCTCTTAAAGCAAAAAAGCTCATTCAGAACGCGTTTTTTGACGCATTTGAAAAGTACGATATGATTTTGGGACCAGTTGCTCCGACTACGGCGCTTAAAATGGGCGAAAGCCTTTCCGACCCTCTTAAAATGTACCTCGGCGACATTTACACGGTAATGATAAACATTGCGGGTATGCCGTCGTTCTCCGCTCCGTGCGGCTTTGATACGGACGGTATGCCTGTCGGTATGCAGCTTATCGGCAAGCCGTTCTGCGAGGCGGAAATTATGAGTGCGGCAAAGGCGTTCCAAAACGCAACCGATTATCACAAAGGCTTACCGACATTGGATTAAGGAGGACAGACCATGGAATGGGAAATCGTAATGGGTCTTGAAGTTCACACCGAGCTTGCGACCAAAACAAAAATCTTCTGCGGCTGTTCGACCGAATTCGGCGGAAAGCCCAACACCCATGTGTGCGAAATTTGCTCGGGTATGCCCGGCACTCTCCCGCTTCTCAACAAAAAAGTTGTTGAGTTTGCAATCCGCACCGGCGTTGCAACAAACTGCACGATCACGCAGAACAATAAATTTGACAGAAAAAACTATTTCTACCCCGACCTGCCCAAGGCGTATCAGATTTCACAGCTTTATCTTCCGATATGCCGAAACGGCTATATAGAGGTTAATACCAAGGACGGGGAAAAGAAAAAAATCGGTATTCACGAAATTCATATGGAAGAGGACGCAGGCAAGCTTATCCACGACGAATTCGAGGACTGTACGCTTGTTGACTACAACCGCTGCGGCGTTCCGTTGCTTGAAATTGTATCGGAGCCCGATTTCAGAAGTGCCGAAGAGGTAATAGATTACCTTGAAAAGCTCCGTGCAATTCTTCAGTACACAGGCGTTTCCGACTGCAAAATGCAGGAGGGCTCGTTGCGTGCCGATGTAAACCTTTCCGTAAGACCCAAGGATCAAAAGGAGTTCGGTACAAGGACGGAAATGAAAAACCTCAACTCGTTCCACGCTATTGAGCGTGCCATAGCTTATGAAGCGCAAAGGCAGATTGAGCTTATCGAGGACGGCAAAAAGGTAGTTCAGGAGACCCGCCGTTGGGACGACAACAAGGGTTACAGCTACGCAATGCGTTCAAAGGAGGACGCTCAGGACTATAAATACTTCCCCGAGCCCGACCTTCCGCCGATTGAAATTTCCGACGAACAAATCGAGGAAATCAAGTCAACAATGCCCGAGCTTCCCGCGGAGAAGAGACAGCGTTATATAAATGAGCTCGGACTTCCCGAATACGATACGGGAATTATCACGGGAGATATTTATCTTGTCCGGTTTTTTGAAAAGACTCTTGAAAAGTGCAATTCTCCGAAGGACGTTGCCAACTGGATTATGGGCGAGGTTATGAAGCTTCTCAACGACAGCGCAACCCTTACCGAAAACAATCCGTTGAAGCCCGAGGATTTGGCAACGGTTATCAATATGGTAAAATCCGACAAGATTAACCGCGGCACAGGTAAAAAGGTGCTTGAAAAGGTGTTCACTGACAGCGTTGACCCTGAAAAGTATGTCGAGGAGAACAACTTGGCACAGGTAACCGATGTTTCGGCATTGCGACCGATAATCGAGCAGGTTATCGCCGACAACGAAAAGAGCGTATCCGAATACAAGGCAGGCAAAACGCAGGCTATGGGCTATATTATGGGTCAGGCAATGCGTGCGCTCAAGGGCAAAGCTCCCGCACAGGAGGTCCAGAAAATCCTCAAAGAGATTTTGGGCTGATAAGCTGATAACAGGATAAATTAACGGATTAAATTAAAACGCACTCGATATCGAGTGCGTTTTTTTACAGGCTCCCTTGTGTAAAGGGAGGCTATGCCGGACAGCCGCTAGGGCTATCCCTACGGATACGCATAAAATGAAAATACACGCAGAACTAAGCCTTCCTCTGACGGGCAACATATGCGACCGCCGCCTGTGGCGGATAAATGGAGCATTTGTCGGCGTAGCGGTCGATTTTGTGCGGCGCTCCAAGCCGCATTAACAAAATCGGGCACCGCAAGAGGGCAATAGGTGGCGCGCCGCAGGCGTGTCGAAAGGAGAGAGGCAATATAAATCAAATTTTCGTTATCTCTCCCTCAGTCAAACGCAAAGCGTTTGACAGCTCCCTCGTCAGATGGAGCCTATGCCGGACAGTCGTGAGGGCTGTCCCTACGGTGATATACAAATTGAAAATTACGCACAAATACAGCCTCCCTTGTGTAAAGGGAGGCTGTAAGCTTCAAGCGTTGAGAACTTATTTCTTCGCTTTCTTTTTATCATACGCTCTTTCAATCGCTTTGACGATTTCCACAAGCGGAATGATAGCAAACGCGAGTACGAGCGCAACCGCATATTCGCCCAAATCAATGCTCTCAAAGCCGAATGCGTTTGAAAGGAACGGTACATAAATTACTACCGTTGTCATAAGAAGCGAAAGCAGACACGAGCCTAAGAGATACAGATTGTGGCTGCCCTTGAAGGTCATTGCAACCGTCGAGCCTCTCTGCGAGCGCAGGTTAAGCGAATGGAAAATCTCGCACATACTCATGGTAAGGAACGCCATTGTCGTACCGTCGGGAGAATTTGTAATTTCCCATACACCCGCTTCAATATAGTGACCTATAAAGTAAGCCGCAAGCGTAAGAAGTGTTACCAAAATGCCCTGATAGAATATATCAAAGCCTACGCCGCCTGAAAAAATTCCGTCCTTTGAATTTCTCGGAGGACGCCTCATTATATCCTTTTCGCCCTTTTCCATTGCAAGCGCAAGTGCGGGGAAGCAGTCGGTTACAAGGTTAATCCAAAGCAGATGAACCGGTCTCAAAATCGTGAAGCCCAAAAGGTTTGCGACGAAAATTGAAATTACCTCACTGAGGTTTGATGCAAGCAGGAACTGTATGGATTTACGGATATTGTCGTAAATTCTTCTTCCCTCTTCAACCGCAGAAACGATTGTGGCAAAGTTGTCGTCTGCAAGCACCATATCGGCAACATTTTTCGTAACATCCGTACCCGTGATACCCATTCCGACGCCGATATCCGCACTCTTTATCGAAGGAGCGTCGTTTACGCCGTCGCCCGTCATTGCGGTAATCATTCCGCGCTTTTTCCACGCGTTTACTATTCTTACCTTGTGCTCGGGCTGAACTCTTGCGTACACCGAATACTTTTCGACCGCTTTTTCAAATTCCTCGTCCGAAATTTCATTGAGCTGTGCACCCGTGATTGCACCGTCGGGACTGTCGATTATTCCGAGCTCCATAGCTATTGCCGTTGCGGTGTCCTTGTGGTCGCCCGTGATCATAATTGGTCTTATTCCCGCAGTTCTGCACTCCTCAATCGCAGCCTTGACCTCGGGTCTTACGGGGTCGATCATACCGACAAGTCCGCAGAAAACGAGACCCTGTTCAAGCGCTTCGGGGCTTTGGTCGGCAGGAATTTTCGATAACTCCTTAAAACTGCATGCAAGGACTCTTAACGCTCTGTCGGCGTATTCCTTGTTCTTTTCAAGGATTTCAGCTTTGTCGGCGTCGGTAATGTCTCTTACCTTGCCGTCCTTCAAAATTCCCGTACAACATTTGAGCACTTCGTCGGGAGCGCCCTTGGTGTACTGAATATATCCGCCGTCCTTTGAATGAACGGTGGTCATCATTTTTCTCATTGAGTCAAACGGAGCCTCCGCTACTCTCGGCTGTGTCTTTGAAAGGTCGTTCTTGTTCAAATCAAGAGTGAGCGCATATGCCACAAGAGCCGCTTCGGTCGGTTCGCCGATTATCTCCTTGTTTTCGTCAATATTTACATCCGTGCAAAGAGCCATGCCCGTTGCGAGCATTTTTTCATCGTCCGCAAAGTGCTCGACAACTGTCATCTTATTCTGTGTAAGAGTGCCGGTTTTGTCAGAACAGATAATCTGTGCGCAGCCGAGCGTTTCAACTGCGGTGAGCTTTCTTATAATCGCATTTTTCTTCGACATGTTGGTAACGCCGATTGAAAGCACAACCGTTACGACCGCTGCAAGTCCCTCGGGGATTGCCGCAACCGCAAGCGAAACCGCTATCATAAATGTATCAAGCAGGAATTCAAGACCTATCGGATTGCCGAGAATAAGCTCTCTTATAATTCCTATCGCAAAGATAACCGCGCATATGCCGATAACGATAACGCTGAGTATCTTGCTTAACTGTGCAAGCTTCTTCTGCAAGGGGGTCTGTCCGTCCTGCGCCTCGGCGAGAGCGCCTGCAATCTTGCCCATTTCGGTGTCCATACCCGTTGCGGTAACAACCGCCTTACCCCGTCCGTAAACTACGGAAGAGCCCATATACATCATATTTTTACGGTCGCCGAGAGGAACGTCCTTTTCATTATCCTTAAGATAGATAATATCAATAAATTTATTTACGGGAACAGACTCGCCTGTCAACGCCGCCTCTTCGATTTTAAGGCTTGCACTCTCGATTATTCTTGCGTCGGCAGGAACTGCGTCGCCCGCTTCAAGGAGAATTATGTCTCCGACAACAAGGTCCTCGCTCTTGATATGCATAACCTTGCCGTCACGCTCGACCTTTGAAGTTGCCGCCGCCATCTCCTGCAAAGCCTCAATCGCCTTTTCAGCCTTGCTCTCCTGTACAACGCCCAAAACCGCATTTAGTATTACGACAAACAGGATAATGATTACATCAGACGGAAAGCTTCCGTCAAACGCAGAGGTAATTCCCGAGATTACCGCCGCCACGATAAGTATAATTATCATTGGGTCGGTAAACTGTTCCAAAAGCCGTATAATAACGGATTTTTTCTTGCCCTCTTCAAGACGGTTCTTCCCGTTTTCCTCGAGCCGTTTTTGCGCCTGCTCCGAGGTCAGACCGGTTTCCGAAGAATCGGTTTCCCTGAACACTTCTTCGGTCGTGCTGAGATAGTGTTTCATAATTTTCCTCCGTTGTTAAAATAAAGACCCTCGACAGATATAAAATTCTGCCGAAGGTCTTGCTTCCTAATCATTAGGTTCGACGACCAGATGCGAAACGCAACATGATGTTGACCGCCGAATTCAAGCTACTCCCCTTCAATATGGGTAACTGTTGATGTTATGGTATCACATTTATAGACTTTTGTCAAGTATCTGTTTTTTGTATGAGTATATAGTTGTTTATTCCCAAATTTTCAAGGATTGATATATATGCCTCGTCATCAATAATCGGCAAAAGTCCCTTTGTCGTGTAGTTCTCATCCGTTTTTTGTTGTAATATCGGAATTGCCGCGGATATGAGTGCCGTCTTGTCCATTCCCGGCGAAGAAGCGTTTCCCACCGAAAAGGCGTCTGTCGGTTCAAAACGAGTAAAGTCAACCGCATTAAACAGTGCTCCGCTGTCAAATATGCTTCCCGAATAAAGCTGTTCATTACCGTTGAGCGCACTGTCTATATCGGTACATACGGCAATCCGTGTGTCACCGCAAAGCTCAGCCGCCTTTGAAACAAAAGTGTGCAGAACCGAATTTCTGCTTTCCACACTCTCCGCTTCTCCCGGAAAAAACGCAGTATCGTAAAACTCTCCCGAGGGAAAAGATACTCCGTTAAGCATCACGGTATCTGCACCCATTGCGGCACATTCGCTTATAATGCCGTAAAGATAATCCTGTGCCGTCTGCGAATACGGATTAAGCCATGGATTTCCGTCATTCTGCGCACTGTCATCAAGCCAAACGGTAGCACCGTCCTGAGTCGTTACGGCAGAGCCCTTCAGCATTGACGCCGCAAGCGGATCCTCAAAGCAATAAACGCTTGCTATTATCTTATATCCGTCCGCTTTAAGCTGTTCCACGGTCTGTGTCGCATTTTCATATGCGTCGGTACAAGCCCCTATATCAAGAGCTGTCTGAACAGATGAATTGTAATTGAGCTTTCCGTCGGCTCTTTTCAGTTCAACCACTACCGCATTGGCTTTATCGGTTTTAAGCTGCGTTCTGAAAAGCTCATAGGCAATACCGCCGCCGAGTGCTTCGTCCGGCATTTCAATAGCCTTTAGATGTCCGTCATAGCTGTCCGCAAGTATCTGTGCAGACCCGTCAATCGGTCTGCGGGACAAATTCCGTGCAACCGAAACAATAAGAAATACAGCCGCAAACACAAGCACAAGCGACGCATAGAAAATTGTTCTGTTCCTTTTTTCTTTTTTTCTTCTTGTTCTGCTCTCGCCGATGGCATAGATATTACCGCTCTTGCTCGGATAGTTCTTGGAAAAGCGGTAATAGCTTTTTTTCCTCGGCTTAACATTCTTGTTCTGAAACTGCATTGTATTCTGCCCTTACATTGTCAATCCGCTGCCGGCAAAGCCCGAAAAGGCAAGCGAAAGAATGGAAACATAGATAAATATCGCCGGAGTGCCCTTAAACGCCTCGGGAATGTTAGGATTGCGGTCAAGCCGGCGAAGTCCGACATTTATAAGCAACACCGCAATTACAAATGCAAAGCCCGAGCCGATACCCGAACCGACAGCCTCCGATATTGTGAACACCGCACGATAGTTGATAAAAGGAACGGCAATAACAAGCGTGTTAAACGCCGCAATGCCTATTCGCCTTATCGTTCTGTCCTTTGCTCTGAACACTGCCGCAGAAACCGTCAGTACAATAATGTACATAACCGAAAGCACCGCTACAAACTCGATTGCGTGCCCTATCGCACCCTGGCGCTTTATAAAATCTATCGGCTCAAGTAAAACGCATATGACCGACACCGAGGTTGAAAACAGAGTTATAAAAAATGTCATCGGATACAGCTGTTTCGGCTTTGCCGCCATTCTTACGGCTTCCGATGCACCGTAACCGCCCGTAAAGATGAAGTTTTGAATCACCATTGCGTACATTGCCGCCGAAATGAGCTCAGATATTATTCTCATGCCTCATCACCGCCGTTTCCGTCGCTGTCCTTTGAAATATCAATGTTTTCCGTTTCCTCTTTCGGAGACCTGCTTCTTTCAAGATCAAGCAAAATGTCGTCAAATTCGGATTCATACTTTTCGCTCTTGGATTTTTCTGCCTGTACCTTTTCAATCGGCTTTTTGGCAGCTTTTTTCTCTGTATTGTGTTTAACCGCTTTCGCCGGCTTCTCTTTTTTCGGCTTCTTCGCCGTTTTCTCTTTTTTAGGCTTTTTGGGTTTATCCGTCTTGCCCTCTGCATTATCTATAACATCCTTAAAGAAATCGGCAGGATTTCCCTTGTCGGAAGCCTTCTCAGCAGAGTCAAAATCCTCACGGAGCAAGGTCTTGATGTCCTCGTAATGAGACTGTGAAATCTCCGAAAGGTTAAATGCCTCCTCAGGGTTCTCTTCGGGATATTTTTTTCTGCTTTTCGACTTGAAAAACGCTGCCAAAAAGCCGAGCATCAAAAAGCCGCCGAATGGCAATAAAATTCCTTTGAACTGAACCGGCAAATTAAGCTTTATGCTGTAAAAAGTGCCTGAGCCGAAAACTTCCCTTATAACGGCAACGGCAAAAATAATCAATGTGTATCCGATTGTTGCCGAAACAGCGTCAAAAAATGTCTCTTTAAGCGACGCCCTTACGGCAACCCTCTCGCAGTGAAGTGCAACGAGGGAGTTTACTGCAAGTATCGGCAGGAAAATGCTGACATTAGCCGTCTCGTTCGGTGCAAATTTTGTAAAGAACATCCACAGCGGAATATTTATAAGCACGCCGAGAACAGCATATATCATTACTCTGAACTGATGCTTTAGCTTTTTGAGAGCAAGGCTTGAAAAGCACTCAATTATTATAAGCTCTGCTGCCGAAATCACCGAAAGCATAATCGCAGTTTTAACCGATACCGCCATTGCGACAACGGGTGCTACGCCAATCGACTCAAACAAAACGGGATTTTTGATAAACGCGCTGTTTTTCAACGAAGTTGAAAATGTAGTTCTGTCAGACATCTGAAGCACCTCCGTTTTCTTTTTCGGCGCTTGCCTGCGAGTCCTCGGAGCTGTTTATTATGTCCATGACCTTCTGAGCGACTATCTGCGACTGTTCTTCGGCATCAATCGGTCTGTCAACCGACATCGCCTCAGCCGCCTTCTTTTGCTCAATCAAAAGCTTTTCCTTCTTTGTAAGAGGAAGCTTCTTGTCAAGTGCCGCGGCAAATGAATTTGCAATCAGCACGGCAAATACCGTACTGTCCTCAAACGAGCCGAAGGTTCTTAAAAGCATAGTCATCAGACCCATCAGCGCCGCATAGAGTATTCTTGCGTTTGTCCTTTTCGGAGCAAGCGTTTCGTTTGTAACGAACATCAAAGCCGCGAAGCCTACAAGTCCGCTGCAAAGCTCCATTATTACTGAAATGCCCCGTCCTGTTGTAATTCTCGGGAAAAGAAATGCATAGACTGCACATGTTCCGAGATACACAAAGGACATCGCAGCTGTTTTCGGTCGCCTTATAAGCAGGTAAAGCAGACCGGCAAATATTGCGACCGCACATGTTGCACCCATAGGACCGGAAACATTGCCGACCGCTATATCAATATAGCTGATTATGTTAATTCCTATCGAGTTGCCCTGTGAGAGCATATATGCAATGGAGTTGCCTTGCGCCGCATTTTCGCTTGAAAGCACAGCAAACTTGTCCGATTGCGTGGGAATAATCGGATATGCGAACATTCCTGCTGAATTACATACCGTCAAGAACGCAATACCTGCGGCGGACGGCAGGAACATAAGGCTTCTTGAATTTCCGAACGGAAATTTTACAACCGCAAGCGCAAAAACCGTGGTCAGTATCGGAACCCACCAAGGGGAGGACGCGGGAATACACATTGCAACGGTTATTGCCGTAACCATCGAGGATAAGTCGGAAAAGCATGCCTCAAATTTGTATATTCTTGAAGCCAAAAGCTCACATACCAATGCCGTTACAACGGAATAGAGAACCAAAAGCACGGCACGCAGACCGTAATAGTAAAACGACATTGCCATCGGCGCAACAAGCACCATAAGCATATCAATCATATATTTTCGGGTGTTTTTAATTTCAAGCTTTTCTTTTTCGGACAGCACGGGTTGTGCGTTAATCCTCTGTTCTCTGTCGCTCAAAATTTCACCTCATTTCCAATAATTTGTTCATTGCGAAAAGCAATGGGAGTATATTTCGACTTTCCGAGCACTAAAACGCTCAATAGATAAATTTTATCTAAAGTGCTTTGCGAGATACGCAAAGTCCGACCGAGCATTCAGACCGAAGCCTTAGCCTTGAAGTCGGCAATCGTTTTTGCGGCGTCATTGCTTGAAAAAATCGCGTTACCCGATACAAAAACATTTGCGCCTGCCTTTGCGGCAACCGAAATTGTATCCTTATTTATTCCGCCGTCAACCTGAATGTCAATATCAAGACCCCTTCTTTCGATTTCAGCCTTTACAGCCGAAACCTTGGGCATCATATCCTCCATAAACGACTGTCCGCCGAAGCCCGGCTCAACAGTCATAACAAGCACCATTGAAAGCTTGTCGAGATAAGGGTAAACCGTCTCAATCGGCGTTTTGGGCTTAACGGAAAGTCCTGCCTTTTTGCCGGAAGCCAAAATCAGGTCAATCGTCTTTTCAATATCCGAGTCCGACTCGACATGGAAGGTGATTATATCCGAGCCGGCCTTTACGAAATCGGGAATATATTTATACGGGTCGCTTATCATAAGATGAACATCGAACGGAAGCGAGCTTGATTTCCTGATGCACTTTACTATCGGCGCACCGAGCGTGATGTTCGGAACGAAGTGTCCGTCCATAACATCAATGTGAAGCATATCCGCTCCGCAATCCTCCATTCTTTTAAGCTCCGATGAGAGCTTGCCGTAATCGCTTGATAAAATTGAGGGAGAAATCTTAACCATAATCTTTTCCTTTTCCTTATGCAATCTCTGTCTGAGGAGCATCCTCAACGGATTGGGCTTCGGGTGCCGTTGTCTGCTCGGTTGTGGTCTCGGCAGGTGCTGTCGTGCTCGCAGGCGTTGTGCTTGCGGTTTCCGGACTTGAGCTTGCCTGCATTGCGCTTATATAATAGCTGTCGTCCTTTTCACGCAATGTAACCTTGACATATTTATCGGGCTCAGGCGCAACCATTTTGCCGTCGCTGTCCTGCGCCCAGCCGCCGCTCGGAAGGTATCCAACAGTCAGCACAACCGTGTTTTTCTTTTTATCCACATCTACAACATCCGGCGTGTAGGTGGGCTCAATACCTGTAAGGGGAATTATATAGCACTGCTTTGCGGAATCGTAGGTGAACTCGTAGCCGTAACCGGAAACCGTCATATGAACCGGTGATATTTCCGTTCCGAAAAGCTTTGTATAAGCCGCCGCAACATCAGCTTCGGGAATAACCATACCCGACTCCGTGTATTCGTAAGTGTCGGGAGCCAAGTCGCTTTTAAGAATTGACCACACCGAAATATCGATAAGCTGGCTCATATCCGCATTTGAAAGGTCGTCAAACAGACTCGGGTCGTTCATCACAACCGGAGTAAGCATTGTGTTGTATTCATCAATGTTTTTAAGCCTTGCTCTGACGGAATTTATGCCGTTTACGCCTGCGACAAGTATAGTTACAATACCTGTAACGGAGAGCACCGCTATCAACAGACCGAGCGGAAACGCCCACGGGTGCGCTCTTTTTTTCTTTTTCTTCATGGGTGCTTTGTCGAATTTTACGATTTCATCAGCCATAGTTTTTTCTCCTTGTTATCTTGTCTGTCCGTTACCGCAGATAATATATTTGAATGAGGTAAGCTGCGGAAGACCCAGCGGTCCTCTTGCGTGCAGCTTTTGTGTGGAAATTCCGATTTCCGCACCGAAGCCGAATTCTCCGCCATCGGTAAATCGGGTGCTGACATTGTGATATACAGCCGCCGAGTCCACGCGGGAAAGAAATTCATTTGCCGCTTTCGCATTCTCGGTAACAATACACTCGCTGTGTCCCGTAGAATATTTTGATATGTGCTCGATAGCCTCGTCAAGGCTTGAAACGGTCTTTACCGACATTATATAGTCGAGATATTCCTTGCCCCAATCATCTTCGGTCGCGGGAAGTATACCATCTGCCGCATTCCTTGCCGCTTCGTCGCCTCTTAATTCAACATTCTTTTCGTCAAGTCTTTTCTTTATTACGGGCAAAGCCTTATTCACAATATCCTTATGGATAACAAGGCTCTCCGCCGCATTGCAGACCGACGGGCGGGAAGTCTTGGCATTATATATTATGTCCGCCGCCATTCTAATATCTGCGTCCTTATCAACATAGATATGACAGTTACCCGTTCCCGTTTCTATTACCGGCACGGTGGAGTTTTCAACGCAGGAACGGATAAGCCCCGCGCCTCCCCTCGGGATAAGCACATCAACATATTCGTTAATCCTCATAAGCTCGTTTGCGCTGTCTCTTGAAGTATCCGTAACAAGCGATATACAGTTTTCATCTAAGCCTGATTTTTTAAGTCCCGCTCTCAGAGCTTTAACGATAGCCTTCGAAGAATTTATTGCCTCTTTACCGCCTCTCAAGATAACTGCGTTGCCCGCTTTCAGGCACAGAGCCGCAGCGTCTGAGGTAACATTCGGGCGAGCTTCATATATTACGGCAATAACTCCGAGCGGAACGGTTATCTTGCTTACCGTCATACCGTTCGGTCTTTTAATCTCGGAAAGCGTCGCGCCTATCGGGTCGGGAAGTGAAATAATATCGGTTATTCCCTTTGCCATAGACCGAACCCTGTCCTCAGTCAAAAGAAGCCTGTCGAGCATAACCTGTGAAATTCCGTTTTCACGGGCGTTTTTCATATCCTCGGCGTTAGCAAGGATAATTTCGGACATTGCCGCCGTAAGCTCCTGCGCCATAAGTCCGAGAGCAGAGTTTTTAAGCTCTGTCGAGGCTGTGGCAAGAGTCTTTTCAGCCTGCTTCGCCATTTGCCCGAGCAATTGAGTTTGAGTCATAAAATCAGTCCTTTTTACCCGTAAAAAATGTTCCTATCTGCTTGCCGTCAAGAGCTTTATATATGCTCTCGGGAGCAGCGCCGTTCATAACGATCGTATCTATTCCGGCGTTCATGGCTATCTGCGCCGCATGAAGCTTCGTAACCATACCGCCCGTGGAAAATTTCGAGCCGTGACCGCCTGCGACAGCTATCAGCTCATCGGTTATCTCATCGACCTGAGAAATAAGCTTTGCGTCCTCGTTTTCGGTCGGATTGTCATCGTAAAGTCCGTCAATATCGGTAAGGATGATCAGTGCGTCGGCATTTATGAGTCTTGCAACTATTGCGGAAAGACTGTCATTGTCGCCATAAACTATCTCATCGACCGCAACCGAGTCGTTTTCATTTATTATCGGGACTGCACCGTAATCGAACAGCTTTTCAAAAGTGTTTATGAGATTTTCACGGCGTTCCGTGCTGTCAACATCGTTTTTTGTAATAAGAAGCTGACCCACCGTATGACCGTATTCGCCGAAAAGCTTATCGTACATAAACATAAGCTCGCACTGACCTACGGTTGCCGCCGCCTGCCTGCCCGAAATATCCGACGGTCGCTCTTTAAGACCCAGCTTACCCACTCCGACGCCTATGGCGCCCGAGGTTACAAGCGCAACTTGAACCCCCGAATTTACAATATCCGAAAGCACGGAAACAAGCTTGTGCATACGCCTTATGTTTGTTTTTCCCGTATCATATGTAAGCGTCGATGTTCCGACCTTGACTACGAGCCTTTTTACATCTTTGAGAACAGCCACTTAAACTTCCCTCGCGTTCATATTTATAGATAATATATTTTACCATAAACCTATATAAATAACAAGTGCAAACACACATTGCCAAACAAAAAATCGGTACAGAACGCTCAACCCCGTTCCGCACCGATAATTCCGTGTTGTGTCTGTTACTTTACAACGAAGCCCGAAGAAAATACTCCCATAAAGTCAAACGACTCGTCATAACCCACGCCGCCGTCACACACATAGTTTGCCGAGTAAATATCCTCGCCTATGTTAACATAAGCCGAAATCGCATAGTGAAGTATCGCCCCTGAAGTATCCTTTATCATATAAGTAAAGAATGTAACCTCCTTGCCGTCTGTGAGGTTGCCCGAAGTAATAACCATTGTGGTATCGGGATACTGCTTTTTGAATTCATCAATATACTGCTGCTGCTCAGCCTCTTCCTGAGCAATAAACAAATCGTATGTTTCAAATTCACCGAGCGTTTTGTCCTTAACGCATTGAACATAGCACTTATCGTCAGTTCCGTCCTTATAGAAATAACCGTTGTCCTTAAGCTTCCAACCGTCGGGCATTGTAAACTTATAAACAAGGGTTTCAAGGCTCTGTCCGTTAATCATTTTTTCCGGCAGAGCAAAATAGTTCTTCTGCGGTTCTCCGTTGGAATCATACTGTAAATTTCCTTTTGCATCAGTTACATATACCGCAATTTTGCCCTCATCGTTAATCTCCGTGTTTCCGTCTGCGTCGGTAACAAGCGGGCGTTCAACTCCGTTCACTTCCGCCATAAGATATTTATTTCCGCAAGATGCAAGCAACACCGCAATCATCAAAACAACAAGGCTTACTGCAACAATTTTCTTTTGCATAATGTTTCCTCCGTTTATTGGTTTACAAAACACATTATAAAATTTTTGTTCTTTATTGTCAAATAAAATCAATATGCCTTGCCCCAGTAAAGCATCTTGTCGGCAGGCTTGCCGCAGCAAACGCAAGTGTCAGCGATATGTTCCTGCTCAAACGGAATACATCTTGATGTTACGCCCGCATACTCCTTGAGCTTATCCTCACAGGCTCTGTCGCCGCACCACATCGCCTTGATGAACCCGGGCTTGTTGTCGGCAATGTCCTTGAGCTCGTCAAGAGTTCTTGCTGTGTATGTCATATTCTTTCTTCTTTCAAGAGCTTTGTTGTAAAGTCCCTTATGAACCTCTTCGAGAAGCTCGGGAATTTTTGCTTCAAGCTCGTCAAGAGAAACAAAATACTTTTCCCTGTTATCCCTGTCCGTTAATCATTTTTTCCGGCAGAGCAAAATAGTTCTTCTGCGGTTCTCCGTTGGAATCATACTGTAAATTTCCTTTTGCATCAGTTACATATACCGCAATTTTGCCCTCATCGTTAATCTCCGTGTTTCCGTCTGCGTCGGTAACAAGCGGGCGTTCAACTCCGTTCACTTCCGCCATAAGATATTTATTTCCGCAAGATGCAAGCAACACCGCAATCATCAAAACAACAAGGCTTACTGCAACAATTTTCTTTTGCATAATGTTTCCTCCGTTTATTGGTTTACAAAACACATTATAAAATTTTTGTTCTTTATTGTCAAATAAAATCAATATGCCTTGCCCCAGTAAAGCATCTTGTCGGCAGGCTTGCCGCAGCAAACGCAAGTGTCAGCGATATGTTCCTGCTCAAACGGAATACATCTTGATGTTACGCCCGCATACTCCTTGAGCTTATCCTCACAGGCTCTGTCGCCGCACCACATCGCCTTGATGAACCCGGGCTTGTTGTCGGCAATGTCCTTGAGCTCGTCAAGAGTTCTTGCTGTGTATGTCATATTCTTTCTTCTTTCAAGAGCTTTGTTGTAAAGTCCCTTATGAACCTCTTCGAGAAGCTCGGGAATTTTTGCTTCAAGCTCGTCAAGAGAAACAAAATACTTTTCCCTGTTATCCCTGCGCACGATAACGCACTGGTTTTTCTCAATATCCTTGGGTCCTATCTCGACTCTGAGCGGTACGCCCTTCATCTCGTACTCGGCAAACTTCCAGCCGGGTGAGTTCTCGGAAACATCCGATTTAACCCTGCATATCTTTGAGAGTCTGTCGCAAAGCTCCTGCGCCTTGTCGAGCACGCCCTCCTTGTGCTGTGCAATCGGGATTACAACGACCTGAACAGGCGCAACCTTGGGCGGAAGCACAAGACCGTTGTCGTCGCCGTGAGTCATAATGATTGCGCCGATAAGCCTTGTCGTTGAACCCCATGAGGTCTGATAAGGCGTTTTAAGCTTGTTATCCTTATCCATATACTGGATTTCAAACGCCTTTGCAAAGCCGTCGCCGAAATAGTGCGAGGTGCCCGACTGCAAAGCCTTACCGTCGTGCATAAGAGCTTCAATGGTATAGGTGTCCTCAGCTCCCGCAAACCTTTCCTTTTCGGTCTTGACGCCCTTAACTACGGGCATAGCGAGTACATTTTCGCAGAAATCGGCATAGACATTGAGCATTTTAACGGTCTCCGCCTTAGCCTCCTCGGCTGTTGCGTGAATTGTATGACCCTCCTGCCAAAGGAACTCTCTTGTACGCAGGAACGGTCTTGTTGTCTTTTCCCATCGCACGACCGACACCCACTGATTGTAAAGCTTCGGCAAATCACGGTAGGAATGAACTATCTGCTTGTAGTGCTCGCAGAAAAGCGTTTCCGAGGTCGGGCGCACGCAGAGCCTTTCCTCAAGCTTTTCGCTTCCGCCGTGAGTAACCCACGCGACCTCGGGAGCAAAGCCCTCAACATGATCCTTTTCCTTTTCAAGTAAGCTTTCGGGGATAAACATAGGCATACAGACATTTTCATGTCCCGTATCCTTGAACATTTTATCCATTATTTTCTGAATATTTTCCCATATTGCATAACCGTAGGGGCGGATGACCATACAGCCCTTGACGCTCGTATATTCGGCAAGCTCTGCCTTTTTAACAACATCGGTGTACCATTTCGCAAAATCCTCATCCATTGCGGTTATGTCATTGACCATCTTTTTCTGTTCTGCCATTTTCTTACATCCTTGTCTTAATATTCAACTGATAAATCAGTGTTCCTCAATAAATTTAACAATATCTCCTACGGTCTTTACACTCTCAATCGCGTCGTCGGGTACCTCAATTTTGAACTCATCCTCAAAGCTCATAACAAGGTCTACCAAATCAAGACTGTCGGCGTCCAGATCCTCTCTTATATCTGTCTCCGGAGTAACATTTTCCTCGTCAATATCAAACTGCTCGCAGATAATTTCTTTTACTTTCTCAAAAATCATAACGCTTTACCTTTGCCTTTCGTTATACTGATTGATAAATATATACATACATTTTATGTATTATTCACGCTTTGTCAATAGTTTCCTCCAAGAATTGTTTCAAAGAGGTCGTATCAAGAAGCGAATATGCCTGTAATTCATCATATACAGCCTGAGCGATTTTGCGAACTCCGCCCGCAACAGCACTTTCGATATTCATAGGCATAACCGGATCGTGAACGCTCATTCTGAGAATATAAAAGCCGTCAATTTCGGGATCTGTGAATACAACCTTTATTCCCTCGCAGCTGTCGTCGGCAATTTTTATATCTGTTCTCAAAATTGCGTTTTTTTCTATTTTATCAATTATTCCCTCGCCATATTCCCTGAAGCTCTCGGCTTTTATTCCGAAGCGGATTTCCTTTTCCTCCGCCGGCTCCTTGAGCGAAGCGATAAGAGATTCAAGCGTTTTGCCCTCTTTTCTCAGCTCGGCAAGCTTGATGATTATTCTTGTGATAAGATATGCGCCGTCGTCAAGATGGTAGTTTTCGCTGAACGCCGCATGACCCGAGGTTTCTATCGCAAGCGGAGCCTTTACTCCCTCGGCCTCAAGCCTTATGCTCTCGTCGATAACATTTTTATAGCCTCTCTTGAACCGTCTGTGCTTTCCGCCGAGCGTGTTTTCAATAAATTCCGTAAGACCTGCGGAGGTTACGCTGTCCGTTACCACCGTTCCTCCCTCGCAGTTTTCAAGAGCTATCGCCGCAGCAAGAGCAACAAGACGGTTACGGTTGATTTCCTTTCCGTCCGCACTTACGCACGCCGCACGGTCAACATCCGTGTCGAAAATTACGCCGAGGTCCGCACCCGACTCAACCGTTGCCTCGCAAATTGAAGCCATTGCGACTGCATTTTCGGGATTGGGTATGTGATTTGGGAACATTCCGTCGGGGTCAAGATACCTTGACCCGTTTGTGTCGGCACCCAACGGAGCCAAAACCTCATTTGCGAAAAATCCGCCTACGCCGTTACCTGCGTCTACAACTATTTTAAGCCCCTCAAGCGGTCTGTCGTAATTATCCGCGGAATTAACGCCCTGCTTTATAAGATTTTTCAGATGCTCGCAGTAAACCGCCATAAAGTCGATTTTCTCCGCTTCCCTTGAGGTGTCGTAAGCTATTGCGTCGTTCATTTCGGCAAATTCAAGTATTTTCCCGATTTCATCCGCCGAAAGTCCGCCGCCTGCGGTGAAAAATTTAAGTCCGTTCCTGTCCCAAGGATGATGGCTTGCCGTAATCTGCACGGCACCGTCGCAGGCGTCAAGCTGCGTTGTCATAAACATAGCGGGTGTTGAGCAAAGACCGCAGTCCCTGACCTTAACGCCCATAGACAGCAAAATCGCAATTACATCCGTCTTTATCCTGTCGGCGGAAATTCTCGAATCATGTCCAACCGAAACCGTAAGTGCGTCCTTTTCCTTTCCCGTCTTGGCACAAAGGAAGTAAACAAACGCGCCCGTTATTCTTTTTATCGCTTCATCGGTAAGCTCTACCGTGTCGGTAGTCTCTTTCGCAACGGCAACGCCTCTGACATCCGTTCCGCTTTTCAAATGCATTAAATTCATACTAAATCTCTCCTTACGATTTCATCCGCCGCAAGCATAACTCCCACCTTGCCCGAAGCAAAGTTGAGTCCGCCCTGCATCCATACCGCAAACGGCTCGCGAAGCGGTGCGTCGGCGGAAAGCTCTATCGACGAGCCCGAAGTGAATGCGCCCGCCGACATTATAACCTTGCTGTCGTAGCCGGGCATATTCCACGGCTCGGGGACGACAAACGAGTCAATCGGAGCTCCCTTTTGCATACCCTGACAGAACGCAATGAGTCTTTCTTCGTTTTCAAGGCAGACCGCCTGTATAATATCGTGCCTTGTCTCATTGCTTCGGGGCGTGACCTCAAAGCCGAGCTCTTCAAACAGCGCCGCCGTAAACACAGCGGTTTTAAGTGCTTCCTTTACCACATTCGGAGCATTGAAAATGCCCATAAACAAGCTTCTGTTCACACCGAGCGTTGCGCCGACCTCCGAGCCGAGACCCGGAACCGTCAGCCTGTATGAGCACAGCTCCACAAGCTCCTTTCTGCCGGCTATATAGCCGCCCATCGGGGCAATGCCGCCGCCCATATTCTTTATAAGCGAGCCTGCAACAATGTCTGCACCTACCTCTGTGGGTTCTTTTTCCTCCGTGAACACGCCGTAGCAGTTGTCAACCATAACAACTGCGTTTTTGTTTACCCTGTGTACGATTTCGCACACTTTTTCTATTTCGGCAACGCTTATCGAGTGCCTTAACGAATAGCCTCTTGAGCGTTGAATATATACCATTTTTACCGCCTTATCGCCTGCGGCTTTTTCAATTTCTGCATAGTCGAGCTCGTCGTTTCCGGTCATATCGACCTGCCTGTATATAACGCCGAAGTCCGCAAGAGTGCCGTCGCCCCTGTTTTTTCCGCCGATACCTATAACGGGATGAATTGTGTCGTACGGTGCGCCCGAAACGCAGAGCATAACATCATTCGGTCTTAAAATTCCGTAAAGGCAAACGCCGAGCGTGTGCGTGCCGCACGAAAGTGCTCCCGCCCTGATAATTGCGCTTTCCGCCTTAAAAACATCGGCAACCAGCGCGTCAAGCTTTTCTCTTCCCTTGTCGGAATAACCGTAGCCCGTGGAGGTGTTGAAATCGGTTTCGTCAACCTTGTTGTTGATGAACGCCGCCAAAACCTTTTGCTGATTATATTCCCCTGTTTTTTCAATTTGCGAAAACATTTTTTCGGCTTTCTCAGTCGCCTTTTCCGCCGCCGCTTTCACAGTGTCGGTAAATTCAAAAAATTCTCTCATAACTCAATAATTCCCAAATCTATGTATGCTTCTCTTTCAAAGCCTATTTTGTTGTAAAACCTTTCCGTTTTCAAATCGTTGCAGGCAAGAAAGACCTTTTCTCCGTCTTTTTTGAAATCTCTGCAAAGTCCGCTTATGCAATCGGACGCATAGCCCATTTTACGGAATTCCGCATCCGTTGCCACATCTCTTATAAATATATTTTTACCGAGCCTGTCCGCAACCGCAACCGATAAGACCGAATTTTCTCCGACCTTTATCGCCCTGACGCTCGTATAGCCCGAAAATATTCCTCTCGTCGTCCTTGAAAGCCATTCCTTGTATGCCCTGTCGGTAAATTTTTTCAAATCTTTCTTTTCGACCGCATTTGTCAGAATTTCCTTTTTGGACTGCGTGAGCAAATCAAAAACAGGTCGCAAACCGTCGTTTATTTCAACAGACTGCCTGCCCTCTGGCGGCTCGCCTTTAAGCTCCATAACGCTGATTTTTGAAAACGCCGTCACGCCGAGCCTCTCCGTTATGTTCGAGGAGCAGTGAACCACCACGCCGCCGAGCCGTGAAATAAAATCCTCCAGCTCGTAAAAATCCGCCGTTTCAAAAGCGCAGACATAAACCTTACTCTTTTCCTTTTCAACAACAAGTGCCGTTATATCCTCTCCCTGCGTCTGTAACCATGCGCCGTCAACATTTGTAAAGTCGAGCAGTGAAAACAGTGTGAACGCCGCCGCAGTGTCTTCGGAAAAGAACGCCGTCAAATCTTCAGCCGTTGTCTTTGACAGATTTTCGATAAGCTTAATCATTCGCAAGCTCCTCTGCAAGTCGCTGTGCAAGAAGCGCAACCGCTTCTATATCCTCTTTTTTCGCAACGCAGGAGGGGGAATGAATGTATCTCGTCGGCACCGAAATCGCCGCAGTGCGAACACCCTTTCCCGACTTGTGAATTGCCGCCGCATCGTTACCGCCTGCGACAACGGTCTTTGTCTGACATTTTATTCCGTTTTTCTTCGCAACCGAAAACGCCTTTTTATAAAGCTCAAAATCGTAAACCGTACCTCTGTCCATATAGCTTACGACTGCGCCGTTTCCGAGCTTGCAGACCTTTTTGTGCTCGGGCGTGTCGGGTATATCCGCCGCCGTGGTACATTCAAGCACTATCGCACAGTCGGGCATAACATTATACGCCGCAACCGCAGAGCCCCTTGTTCCTATTTCCTCCTGAACGACAAAGCACACCGTTAAATCGTACGGCTGTTCGTTTGCGAGAATATCGAGAAGAATTTGGCAGCCGACCCTGTCGTCAAGTGCCTTTGCCTTTATAAATCCGTCGCCGAATTCGACATATTCGGACTCGAAATTCACTTCGTCGCCCAAGCGGACATATTCCCTTGCCTGCTTTCCCGTTTCGGCGCCTATATCCACAAACATATCCTCGCACTTCGGAACCTTGTAAAGCTCGTCCGATGAAAGATGATGCAGTGCCTTTGAGCCTATCACTCCTGGTATGCCCGAAACATTTACCCGCCTGCCGAAAACAACTCTTTCGTCAATTCCGCCCACGGGGGTTATTTTGATATATCCGTCGTCGGTAATATAGTTTACCATAAAGCCCACTTCGTCCATATGGGCGCTGAGCATAACTTTTTTCTTTGCACGGCTCTTGCCGGGCTTTTCGACAATAACGTTGCCGAGTGCGTCAACCGAATATTTACAGTCGGACGGTATCTTTGAAATTATATATTCCCGAACCTTCTTTTCCCGTCCCGAAACACCGTTGAGGAGGCAAAGTTCTTTAAGCATTTTCGTTACCTCCCGCAATATATTCGGCAATGAGCCTTCCCGTGTTTTCTACATCGGCGACCGAAACAACCTCGACGCCCGTATGCATATAGCGAAGCGGTATCGAAATAAGACCGCTTACAAAGCCGCCCTTCGCCACCGTCATACTGTCGGCGTTGGTACCCGTTCTTCCGCCCATAATTTCAAGCTGATACGGAATACCGCATTTTTCGGCAGTGTCAATAAATCTCTGCGACATCTCATAATCGAGTGAGGACGAAACGCCTATCATCGGTCCTTTTGAGAGCTCGCCGC
Organism: Eshraghiella crossota; assembly: GCA_963624605.1. Taxonomy (GTDB): domain Bacteria; phylum Bacillota; class Clostridia; order Oscillospirales; family Acutalibacteraceae; genus Fimenecus. The sequence goes on from CAVFQD010000004.1 coordinate 56,069, forward strand.
ACTCCTCGGAATTGCTGTCGGGCGTGTCTGCAAAGCTAACATCAACGGCTATAAGCTCCTTTGCCTGTGCGTTGAACGCCGCCGTTTTCGCTCCGCTTCCCCCGACCTCTTCACGGGTAGAAAAGGATACCGTAACCTTTTTGTCGCAGCCCTTTTCTTCAAGAATTTCCATAGCGTAGATAAGGCTTGCCATACCCGCCCTGTCGTCAAGAGCACAGCACGAAACCCTGTCGCCGAGGAGCTGCGTAAACTCGGAGTTTACCGTAACCCTGTCGCCGAGACCGACAAGCTCCGAAACCTTTTCTTTCGGAAGTCCCGTGTCTATCAGCACATCGCTCATCTTCATACCGTTGTGTTCGCCGTCGCCCTTTTGAAGGTGCGGTGGCGTGCTTATCACAACGCCGACAAGCGGCTCTTTTCCGTGAATTGTAACCTGCTGTGCGCCGAGCGGTCTTGTGTCGATATGACCGCAGGCGTCAACCCTCAAAAAGCCCTCGGACGTTATTGAGGTAACTATCATACCCACCATATCCGTGTGGGCGTCAAGCAAAATTCCGTCTCCCTTGCCGTCCTTTTCAAGAATGACATTTCCGAGAGTATCAATGTAAACCCTGCCGTATTTTTCAAGATATTTTTCGGCTGTCGGGGCGATTTCGTACTCACAGCCCGAAACGCCTGCGCCGACTGTCAAATCCTTTAATATTTGACGAACATCCATTCCGAATAACTTCCTTTGTTAAATTTCCGCTCCGCCTACGGGTCTTATTGCGAGAACATAGCATGAGCCCTCGCCGAACACCGTTTCAAGAGTTGTCTTGTATTCTTCAAGCAATTCGTTGGGAACGAACGCCTGTATTGTACCTGCAAAGCCGCCGCCGTGAACTCTCCATGCGCCCTTACCGTCAAGCACCTGCTCGCTGAGAGCAAGAGCGATTGAAACAGGCTGAACCTCGGGCTGCTTTACCGCAAAAACATTCTGGTTGTACATATATGAGGAGTCGCCGCTCTCGATTACAAGCTTCTTGAACTGTTCAAAATCGTTCTTTTTAAGAGCGTCAACCTCACGCAAAACTCTTTCGTTGTCCTTATAGAAATGCATTGCACGCAGAACCGCTCTGTCGCCCACAGCCTTACGAAGCTCGGGAATTTTCACAAGGAAGTCCTTTTCGTCAACTTCGCGCAGAACTTTCTTTGAGAACTGAGCGGCTACGCTCTCCATTTCAAGCCTTATCGCCGCATATTCGTCGGTAAGATTCGAATGGCTTCCCTTTGTGTCGACAATACACAGCGAATGTCCGCACGAAGCGAAATCAAAATCAACCTTTTCTATCACGGGCTCCGACGGGTCTTTGAAATCAATCGTAATGAAGCTGCCAACCGAGCACGCCATCTGATCCATAAGTCCGCAGGGCTTGCCGAAATATTCGTTCTCGGCATACTGCGCAATTTTCGCAATCGTAACGGGGTCAACCTTACCGTCGTTGTAAAGGTAGTTGAGCATTGTGCCGACAAGCACCTCGTATGCCGCCGAGGACGAAAGTCCCGAGCCCGAAAGAACTCTCGACGCCGTAACAGCGTCAAAGCCGCCTACCTTATATCCGTTGTTTAAAAAGCCCTGACATACGCCTCTTACAAGAGCGGGGGAATGACCGTCCTCGTCCTTATGTACGCTCAGATCCGAGAGATCTATAACATCCATTGCGTATCCTCTTGACTTAACACGAACGGTGTTGTCGTCGTTTTTTGAAGCAAGGGCAATGGCGTCAAGATTAATTCCCGCGGCAAGAACTCTGCCGTGGTTGTGGTCTGTATGGTTGCCGCCGACCTCTGTTCTGCCGGGTGCGGAGAAAAGTCTTACATCCCTGTCCGAAGAGAAAACCTCGTCGAAATCGTCCGCAAGCGAACAGTATCTGTCATACTGTTCCTGTACCTCCTTTTCGGTAACATAAACCCTCTTAAATCTGACGTCGAGCCTGCCGCTCTTTATTTCTTCTCTCAACTGTGCAGTTGTTGACATTTTTCTCATCCTTCCGAATTTTGTTTGTTTTCCTTTGACTTTTCCGATTTCGTCTTTGCCGAATTGATGTAAAGGTCAATAAACGCGTTTATCCCGAGCGTTGCAAGACCGGAGATTGTGAAAACAATGACCAGCGGCAGCATAAACGCAAGTGAAAACGGGTTATATACATGGCGACCGACCATACTGTATGAAATTATCTTCGGCATAAAGCCTAAAAGCGAAAAGAAAATGTACTTGTAAAAATCGTAATTCATCGCTCCGTACACCTGACTGACGGTGTTTATCGGGATATTCGGCACAAGTCTCAGCGTAACAAGCAATCCGCCCTTTTCCGAAAACTCCGACAGGAAAATTGCGTCAAAGGTTTCGTATCGGCTCAAAATCTTGTGAACGAAGCCTCCGCCGAGATGCTTGCCCCAAAAATACTTTACCGTAAGAAGTATAATAAATCCGGCTATGTTTATAAGCGCCGCAACATAGGTCGGGAAAACCATACCGGCAATAACGCAAACCGCGGATATCGGTATCGGTATTACAGCCTTTGAAAGATAGATAAGCAATATCGCTATGACTACCAGTCCCTTTATCTGTATTGCCGCAACCGCGTCTTCAAAGTCCGAAAGAATTTTCAGCACCTCGTCATACCTTTCGGCAAACTGCTGAACCTGCATAAGACCGGTCAACGCAAGCAGAGCCACCGCTATTATAATGAGAGTGACGCCTAAAAAATTAAGCAGTGCTCTTCTGTTTATTCTTTTTTTTGCCAACAGCTCCACCCCGTTTTCGGCACACAATATCATTATAATTTTATAACATAATCGCCTCAAGGTCAATCAATTTATCCGATTTGGCTGCGCATTTGTTTTCAAAACCGCCGAATTATGCTACAATACAGACAATATTATCTTACACGGAGGAATAATTATGCCGAAAACCGTCATACTCGACGCCGAAACAATGAACCCGGGAGACCTTTCATGGGATTGGCTCAAAGAATACGGAGAGCTTGAAATATACCCGAGAACGCCTAAAGAGCTCATCTTAAAACGGTGCGAAAACGCCGACACGGTTATAACCAACAAAACGCCGCTTGAAAAGGACGACCTCGAAAAAATGCCGAACCTCAAATTTGTCGCAGTCCTCGCCACGGGCTACAATGTCGTCGATACGGCATACTTAAAGCAACGCAATATCCCCGTGTCAAACATTCCGTCCTATTCCACACAGGCTGTGGCGCAGCTTGTTTTCGCCCATATAACCGAGTTTTACAACGCCGTTTCCCTTCATTCAAACGATGTTAAAAGCGGAGGCTGGAGCCGTTGTCCCGACTTCTGCTATCAGCTCTCGCCGCTTACGGAGCTCTGCGGCAAAACGATAGGCATTATCGGCTTCGGAAAGATAGGTCAGGCGGTTGCGGATATAGCCGAAGCATATAAAATGAACATTCTGGCAGTTTCGGGTCACGAAACCAAGCAGACGGGCAGGAAAAATTTCAGCTGGTCAACGCTTGACGAATTGGCTCGCAAATCGGACATAGTAACCCTGCACTGTCCGCTCACGGAAAAGACGGAGAAAATAATAAACGCCGACTTCCTCTCGAAAATGAAGCCGACGGCGCTTTTAATCAACACCGCAAGGGGCGGAGCGGTTGACGAGCAGGCTCTTGCCGACGCACTCAATTCGGGCAAAATCGCAGGCGCGGGCGTTGATGTCCTCTCGACCGAGCCGCCGAAAGCCGACAACCCGCTTTTAAGCGCAAAAAACTGCAATATCACGCCGCATATCGCCTGGGCGGCATACGAAACCAGAGAACGCCTTATGCAAATTCTCAAAAACAATGTCCAAGCCTTCTTTGACGGCAACCCGATAAATGTTGTGAACGGATAAACAAATCATAACCACTAGTAAACTAGTGGTTTGCACAGGCCCTATAAGGGCCGCCTAC
>CAVFQD010000005.1:0-8605 GCA_963624605.1 Eshraghiella crossota
AAAGGTCTGCGTTTGCGATTTTAGCAAGTACAACTACAAAATCCTGTCTTTGAATGTTGTCGGCAGGTCCGAAATAACCGTTCTGATAACCGTGGAAATAACCTTTTATTGCGTTGAACAAAGCAGGAGCATAATACCATTCGCTCGGCGAAACATCGGGGAATGAAATAAATGTTCCCGTTGAAACGAAGTTGAATCCGTGTTCAATCGCATAAAGCTCTGCCGCCGAACCCGATTTTGCCATAATGGTAAAATTCTCAACTTTTTCGGTCAAAAACATATCATTCACTTCATCGTAACCAAAGCAATAGCCAAGTGACATTCCGCCAATTTCATCAACCGATTCGGGAATATAGATTGTTTTAAGCTTATCACAATTGACAAATGCGTCATATTTAATTTCTATCACTGTATCCGGAATTGTTACGCTTTCAAGATTGTGACAACCGGAAAATGAAGACGAGGTTATATCTTTAATGCTCGGCAAAACAACGCTCTTTAATGAATCGACGCCGTGAAATGCAGCGTAACCAAATGTCATTACCTTTTTTCCGTCAATAGTTTCAGGAATAACAAGGTCTGTATCATTACCCAAATAGCCGGTTATTATAATTCCTTCATCATAATCTCCGTCTTTATAGTCTTTCAAATCATTATAACAAAATCTTCTGCTATCTTCCGAACGGGGAGTTATTGTAATGTTATAAGTGGTTTTAACCGTTCCTACAGTGTAAGTAACCTCGTAAGTGTTGCCGGCAGTCCAAGTTGACGGATCGACTGCCGCCTCGCTTTTTTCACCGTACCAGCTGTAGTTAAAATCAGAATCTTTAAGGACCTCTGAAGTTCCGTCTTTATAATTCACCTTAATAGCCAAAGGAGCAATGTAATATCTTTCAAATGTTCGATTATCGGGATTATATTCTCCGTTTGTATACTCACCGTTCTCTCTATCGGCAATTTCAAGGCTTTCAATGGGAGTTTCAATGACTGTATATTTGTAAGGAACAGAAATCGAGCCTATTTTGCACACGGCGTCATAAGAGTTGCCGACAGTCCACTGATGGTAATAATCCTGTGCGGCAGTCTCAAATTCACAATTAAGGCCATAGTCCCTCAACAGTTTTTCAGTCTCATTACCACCTGTGACAACAGTGCCGTCCTCAAGATAAACCGTCATATAGCTATAAGGCGTATATGTTTTATAGTAAAAGTAATACGGCGTTATTTCAGGCACATCTTCAAAATGTTCAATTATATCTCTCTTTTCCTGTCCGCGTGTACGCTCGATAAGTTCAACGTCGCTTATTTCGATTCTGTCAATCTTAACGCTCGAATCATAAGCATACGCCATAAACGGTACGCTTGTTATTATCATAAGCACGGACAATAACAACGAGATAATTTTTTTGCTCTTTTTCATAAAATCCTCTCCTAACGTTTGATAGAATAATTGTATCAAATAAACTTCCACAATTTGTATTTTAGAGCGAATTGTTCTATAAGTCAACAAAATTCGCAATTGTTTTTAAAGATTAGGAGAATGTGTATAAATCGGATACGAATAATTGTGCAAAATTAACAAGTGATAATGTGATTTTGTAAAAATCGGCTTTGCCCTCTTGCGGTGGCGATATACAAATTGAAAATTACGCATAAACATAGCCTCCCTTTGCAAGGGAACCTGTGACGGACAGCCGCAAGGGCTGTCCCTACGGTTGCATATAAAAATTTCACGCTCCGAACGGATTTCCGTTCGGAGCGTGTTAGTTTAATGTTTTAATTTGTTACAAATCAAAGTATGCCGTTATTCGACATGTTCATAATGATCTGTGCCATTTCTGCTCTGTTGGCGTTGCCTACGGGATTGAGTGTGCCGTTGCCGCCGACAATGTGGTTTTCTGCCGCCCATGCAACAGCCGCTTTTGCCCAATCGCTGACTGCGTCGCCGTCGGGATACCTTGAACAAATTTCTTCGGTGGTATTTGAACTGCCGACGCCCATATCGCAGTAGCCTGTAATGTAATTGAAGAAAATCACACAAGCCTGCTCTCTTGTAATCGGGTCGCCGACACCGAACAAGCCGTTTGCATAACCCGAGAGAATTTTGTTATCTCTCGCCCAAGCTACCGCTGCCGAATAATAATCATTGGTCGGCACATCCGCAAAGCCGCCGTTCTGACCTTCATACGCCGAAAGGTCCGCGTTTGCGATTTTAGCAAGTACAACTACAAAATCCTGTCTTTGAATATTGTCGGCAGGTCCGAAATAACCGTTCTGATAACCGTGGAAATAACCCTTTGCAACATTGAATGCTATCGCATTGCAATACCATTCTCCGCTTTCTACATCGGGGAACGGCTTTAATTTTGCTATCGGTTCGGTCTTTGTTTCAGTACATACCATGCAGGTATATGTTTTAATTCCCTCTTTATCAAAGGTCGGAAGCGTTGTTACAACTCCGCCGTTATATGTGTGCGGCTTTTTCTCGACACTCGAATACTCCTTATGACCGCAACCGCACTCCCTGTATTTTTTGCCCAAATTTTCGCAGGTAGACTCCTCTTCTACAATCCACTCGCCGTAGTAATGCGTTGAATCAACAGCTACGAAATTACAATTGCTTTCCTCTCTTTGCGTATAACTCTCAGCCGCCGAGCCTTTTATTCCGTAAATTGTATTGGTCATATTAAAGCATTCGGGACTTAAGCTTGTGACGCTCTCGGGAATGGTAACGCTTTCAAGACTGTAGCAATTGCTGAAAGCCCATGTCTCTATCCAAATAACGCTCTCCGGAATAATAACGCTTTCGAGTGCCTCGCAATGTTCAAATGTTTTTTCACGAATTCTTGTAACGCCGTAAGGAATTACTATGCTTTTCAAGGATTTACAGCCATAAAAAGAGCAACTATCGATATCATTTACAGACTTCGGAAGAGTTATATTTTCCAATGATTCGCAATGATTGAATAACTCCTCCGATATACGTGAAAGTCCTTCGGGAAGGTTGACGCTTTTAAGCTTTTTACAGCTGTCAAATACAGCCGGACCAATCCATTTAACCGTTTCGGGAATTTTAATCTCTGTTAAATTTTCACAAAGCCAAAATGCCAATGAGCGTATTCTGATAACACCGTTCGGTATTTCAACTGTTTTGACGGTCTTATTCAGAGCGAAAGCCGTTTCCCCTATAACGGTAACCGCATATCCATCGAGAACAGACGGAATTACAACATTTTCTTCATTACCGTTATATGCCGTAATTTCCGCCGTGCCGTCCTCCGATACGGTATATTCATAGTCTCCGCTCGTTTTTGTATTCGTATCTTCCGCAAAGGAATTTACCGCTGTCAACGGCAAGGCGGTTATTATCATCAAAACAGACAATAATAACGAAACAATCTTTTTTGACTTTTTCATAAAACCCTCTCCTGCTTGTTATTCTTTAATTTTTTCGATAATTTATGCGTAAAATGTCATTTTTACACTTATCTTGGTTAATAATGCGTTGCGGAATATCCCAATATTTTAATTTTAACAAGCAGAGTATATCATACAATGTACAAAAAATCAAGAAAAACAAAAATCCCCGTCGGACAACAGTAATTCTGCGTCTCAACAGGGATTTACTTTAGTATGGCTTTATGCGATTATACTCTTTCGTAATCTTTTCTTACAAAAATCTTGATTGCGAGCATAACGCCGATAAACATTGCCGTGCCGCCGACGAGAACATCGGAGAAGAAGTGAGCGCCGCAGACAATTCTGCTGACGGCTACGGTTGCGGTTACAGCTACTGAAACAAAGTACAAAAGGGCTTTCATTTTAACCGTGTTGTACTTCTTGAAAAGGTGCGGAAGCGCAAGCAGGGTGTAGGTTGTTGCCGCCGCACAGGTATGACCCGACGGGAACGAGCGGTATGCGTCCTTGCCTACCTTGTGCCCGTTTGCCGAAGTAATATAGAGCGGCGAGTCCTCCGAGGGCATTGTGAATTTCTGATACCAGCGGTGGAAATTCGTGTGTTCGGTGTCGCCGAGGAAATTCATCGTCCTGTATCTCGGACGGCACATAATATTTTTGATTATGTTTACGATTATGTTTGCAAAAGCCGCCGCAAAGATAATAATAAACGAATATTTAAGCAGTGCCTTTGCGGTCTTGTCGTCAACCTTTGAAAAGGCGTTGCAGATAAGCTCGCCGAATGCCACGGAGACGAATACGAAAACGATTTTTGCAAAAACCGTAGAGGTAAAGCCCTCAATATCGGCGTGTCTTTCGGCATAACCCACGGTGTCGGTTACCAATATGTACATACAAACGACCGAAGCGATATTTGAGGCGATAGAGCCTAAAATACTAAGCGGCTTGTTTTTACTGCGCCTTGTGTTCGTGTAGATACAGGCGAACGCAATGCTTAAAAACAGATAAACTGGCCATGAGCCAATACACTCGAAAACCGCACCGAAAACGCTGTTGGTAAAGTAAGCACCCGGGTCAAGGCGAACGAGTATTTCGCTTACACGCAGGTCAAAAACCGTTGCAAGCGCAAGAAGTGCGCCGAAAATAACCGCAAAAAGGCATACGCCTATGACGGTGTTTCTTTTTGTGTTTGTCTTTTCCATAATCTCACCCTTTTTATTATATTTGAGATAATTTGATTTTAACATACAAATAAAAATAAAACAATACCGTCTTTCATTGACAAAGCACCGTATTTTTGGTACAATTATCACGCTCGTTTGAGTGAAAGTGGGTTACAATTTAATACTAACATATGCCTCCTTAGTTAAATGGATATAATAAACCCCTCCTAAGAGAACCAATAGCGTTCCCCGCCAGAGGGGCGGTCGCCCTTAAAATTAAATATGCGCCAGTAGCTCAGTTGGATAGAGCGTCCGCCTCCTAAGCGGAAGGTCGGGGATTCGAGTTCCTTCTGGCGCGCCACAAACAACGCCGAAAGCCTTTGTTTTCAAGGGTTTTCGGCTTTCCTTATTTTCTGCTGTGTTTGGCTGCTTGCTAATTGCTAATCGCAGGCTTTGCATTTCGTGTTCAAGACCAATCACCTTTTTCTTATTTCCACAGCTGGCATTTTGCTAATACGCACCGCATTATCGACGGCATTTTCATTCGGTTTTCAGCCCGTTTGCTAATACGGTGCGTTTTGCTAATTTGCTCTCTGCTAATAAAATCAGGTGTTATTAGCAAGCTGGACAGACTCCAAAGCCTTTTTGAGTAGTTCGGGATTGCTGGCAAGCAGGCTCGCAAGAGCTTCTGCATCGAGCGTGGGTGCGGCAGCAGCGGGTGCTTCTTCTGCCTTGCCTTTGTAAAAGGATTGCTCCATCTCATCAGCAAGGCGACGGCGATCCTCATCGAGGATGTGCGCATAGCGCTTAGTCACCATATCGGGAGAGTTCCATCCGCCATCACCCTGTACCGCTTTCAGATCGCCCTTGGAGAGCCGAAGTTTTACGCCTGTACTCGTATGCCGTAAGCTGTGAAACACGACATTATCGACATTGATCGTCGGGTCGTTCAGACCAATAAGGACTTCTTTGAACCGTTTGTTCAGATGCTCCGTCATAATCGGACGGCCATTGGCTTGGCAGATAATCAGGCCATAATCCATATAACCGTCGTCGCCAAGCTCCAGTTTCAGCTTCATTTGCATCTCTCTGAGCTTTTCAAGCTTCTTTGCAACGGTTTCAGGAATGTAGACGGTACGAATACTGCCCTCCGTTTTCGGCTGCTTTAAGACAATCACCGTCCGTGTGCCCGGATAGAGGTTTGGAAAGCGGAAAAGGATGTCCATTTTGGGCAGCTTTTCAATCAATTTCTTATCAACACGGTCAATCACACGGTCGATGTATAGCACCTGATCACTCCGGCTAAAGCGCTCCCATTGCGTTCCACCGACCTCGCCGCCGCGCATGCAACAAGCAAACGCCAGTTGTATCGCACAGTGCATCACATATAAGTCGTAGATGTCGGTGCGGTCGGTAAAGTCCAATACTCTTTGCAGTTGTTCGGGAGTCAAGGCATCCCGTTTAGCCTCCTTGTGCTCCGGCAGGGTCGCATCCAAAAACGGATTTTTCGCAATGTACTCCCACTTTTTCGCCTGATTGAAAGCACATCGCAGAACCTTGTGGATGTCATGAATGGTTGAGGGGCTGATAGCAGATATTGCTTTCATACGAACCCATTGCACGGATCGTCGTAAAACGGGATGTTGCCGTAGACCAGCCGTTCATAAAGTTCAGGCTGTCGTGTCCCCATTCGCCGCCGTAGTTGGCATCGCCATCACGGGGATAGGAGATAAGATATACTTCGTCGGTTTCTTCTGCGGCAAATGCGGTCGTTCCCATGCCAAACAGCGTGGTAACGCACATCAGCATTGCAAGAAACAGTGACACCGTTCGTTTGAATTTCTGCGTTTTCATTGAGTGACCTCCTTGAAATGAAAAAACGCACCGTGTTTCTCGGTGCGTTCCTCGGTAAATATTTGGTTTTCAGGCATACCCGATATACAGGTCGTACTTCCCGTCGGAACGTGCCTCCGCCCATATCCACACATCGGTTATATCCTCGTCACGGGCGTATCGGTTCAGCCTGCTTTGGATGTCCCGTCCCAGATAGGAGCAATGCGTACCTGCCGAAATAGGATTGTCCCAACAATCAACTGCCGAACTTTCCAGCCGCAGCCCCACGCTTTCGGCATAGGCTTTGGCATAGTCGATCCAAGTCTGAATGTCAAACGCCGATTCTGTGGGTTCTTCTTCGGCGGGCAGCTCAGGTTCCTGCGGCTGTGTTTCCGTAGGTTCTTTCGGCGGTTTGGGTTCGGGTGCTTTCGGCGGTGCAGTTTCCGTGGAACCGCTGACGGTCGGCGGCATTTCCTCTTTGGCGGGGGGTGAAATCTCCGGCTGCGCTTTCTCCGTTTTGGGTTCTGCCGTACTCTCTGCGGGATCAGCTCGGTCAGGCGGATAAAGCGCTGAATTTGTGAGCGACTGTCTGGGCTGCTTGCAGCCAATTCCTCATTAGAACGGCTACCCTTCAACTTCGGCTCCAGTGGGGCCGAAGTTGAATCTGACCTTTGCCCCTGCCGTTTCATGGCTTCCAGCTTCATCTTATAGGCAAATGCCTTTTCGGACGGCAAGATCGTTTCTCGCTGCAAATTGCTGTCCACCATGATGATCGTCGCTTCGTCATCGGTGAGGTTGCGGACGATGCAGGGCATCTCGGTGATCCCCGCCAGCGTTGCTGCACACTTTCGCCTATGACCGGCTACCATTTCATAGCCGCCGTCCGCTTTGGGGCGGACAAGGGCAGGCACCAGTACACCGTACTGCTTTACGCTGTCTACCATCTCCGCCATGGCCTCGTCCTGCTTGACCTTGAACGGGTGGTTGGGAAAGTCGGAGATGTCGGCGGGATTCAGCGTGACGACCTTTTCAAGCTGTGCCTCCGCGCGGCTCTCGTCAGTGGAGAACAGGTCATCGAGCGGCGTCATCCCTAAATCTCTCGGTTTTGCGCTCAAGCTCCAACACCTCCTTCGTCAGCGAGCGGTATGCGGCGGCGACCTTGCCGTTCTTGTCGTGGGCAAAGATGCTCTTGCCCCGGCCGCTGGTTTCCGCGGCCCGGACGGAAAAGGGGATCTCCGTTCCAAACACCCGGATCTTTTCGCCGTAATGGGCACGCAGAGATGCGATGATCTCCTTGGCCTCGTTGGTGCGGCTGTCCACCATCGTGAACAGGATGCCGTCGATTTTCAGCTTCGGGTTGATCTGCCGCTTGACCTTTGCGATGGACTGCATCAGCAGATCAAGCCCCTTTGCCGAGAGAAATGACGGCTGGGACGGGATGATCACGCTGTCCGCTGCGGCCAGAGAGTTGATTGGCATCATACCGAGCGACGGCATACAGTCAATGAGGATATAGTCGTAATGGGGCTTGACCGCATTGATATATGTCCGCAGCACGCTTTCCCAGCTCATGGCGTTGATCAGCCGGATCTCCATGCCGGACAGCTCAATGTTCGCCGGGAGCAGGTCAACGCCCTCGCCGTGATGCAGAATACCGCAGCCGTCCGGGATGGGGGTATCGTCGATCACATTCTGCATGATGTCTGCCAGCGTAACGGGCAGCTCATCCGGCTTCGGGTAGCCGAGGGAGAGGGTCAAAGAGCCTTGTGCGTCTGCGTCAATGAGCAGCACCCGCTTGTTCTGCTGGGCAAGCCCGATGCCGAGGTTGGCGGTAGTCGTGGTCTTGCCCACACCGCCCTTTTGGTTCGTCACCGCAATCACTTTGCAATTCGCCATATGGGTTTCCTCCTTTGCATAAATTTAGCCGCCTGCGGCGAAGCAGACGGCTATGTAGGGAAGCAAAACGACCGCTTGCTTTTACACAGGCGGTCGTTTTACGAGGACACAAGAGGACACACGGTTCACATTTTCAGTTGAACGCTTTTCCATCCCCAAATTATTCTGCTAATACTTTTGCAATACGGCACGAAAATTAGCAGGATATTGAGGGAAACGCACTGATTTTCAAAGGAACTCAAATCATCGAAAATCCTTGATATTCCAAGGCTTTTCGGACATTACAGGACACACAG